>JBLNAU010000190.1:0-4060 GCA_050259515.1 Syntrophothermus sp. | reverse complement strand
GGCATTGACATCGTCGTCAACACACACCTGCACTTCGACCACTGTGGTGGCAACCACCTCTTCGCCGGCAGGCCGATCTACGTCCAGCGTCTGGAGCTCGACGATGCGCGCAGCAAGGATGACTACACTATTCGCGAGTGGGTCGATGCGCCCGGCGTGCGGTACGTGCCAGTCGACGGCGAGTTCGAACTGCTTCCCGGGCTCCGGCTTGTCCCGGCGCCGGGCCACACACGCGGGTTGCAGGTGGTCGTCGTCGAGACTGGCGGCCGTCCGATCGTCGTCGGCGGCGACGTGGCGGTTTGGTTCGGCGAGCTCGACGAGCCGCACACCGAAGGCCAGCTGCGAGTGCGCGCGCTCGACCCCGAGCTGGTCTGGCTCGCGCACGAGCACGAGCCGTGGCGACCTCGTCATGAGGCTTAATGCTTTTTTAGCCAGGGCAGGGGTGGCATCGCGGCGCGGAAGTTCCATTTAATAACCACTTCGCTTGCGGGGTGGTTATTAAATTTTCCATCTTCATGACCAAATAAGATTGATAGCAGCATTTGCCGCCGAAGAAAGATTGAAATCGTCCTTTCCGCTCCGGTTCAAGGAGAGGCGGGCGGAAGGGGTATGCATATTCGTATTGAATGTGTAACCCTGATGGTCTCTCTGGCAAGAAAAGAGAAGGGTTCGTGGTATTTTCATTTGATTGGCATTCTGCGGGACCGTTGGGCGCAAATGAACTTGTGATGGCATTCCTTCACAGAGGCGTATTGAAGTCAGCGGAGGACTTGCAATGATCACACTTATGACCCACGCAGCATGGACCCTCGTAGCGACATTCGCACTCTCATTTGTCTACGAGCTTTACCGGGCGACGTTAAAAGCTGGTACTTCGAGACATGACTCGATGCATGTTTTTGTCACGCAAGAAGTCCCGTTCTACGTACTGGCTGGTGTGGTAATTACCTTGTTGTTTACCGGAGCCGAGTGGGCTGCATGGATTGGGTTTAGCGTCTCCATCATGTTGATCCTAGTGTCTATCTTCTATTACAACCCGCGAATCATGTTGGAGAGAAAGCCCGGTCTCATCGACTGGTTCGAGGATCTTATGTACACGGGTCTCCTGTTCGTTGCTGCAGCTTTGCTTCTCTATGCTGTGCTTGGCAAGAGTCTCTCCTAGGTTTTCGTCTGGTGTGCACCAAGCAGCGCGCCCAACACAGCCTGCACCCGGCTGATGGGAGTCTTTGCATTTTCAAGCGATTTGCGCGGCTTGAAGTTGATTCCATCAAAGTGACGTTGTCTCGTCCCACCACGCACATCGTTACAAGGAAGACGAAGGCGAAGAGTCATTCTTTCGTCGATAGAAAACTCCCTGATTTTGGTCGGGGAGTTTTTGGTTTAAATGTTGCGTGAAATACCGAGCCTGAACGTCCTCGATGCTATACTTAATACAAGTATGACCTTTTTTGAAGACGAATCCCTTATTGCAAATGAAATGCCAAGGATATATTCTTAATTGTGAGGAATGATCATGAACCTGACACCCCCTTTGGACCCTTCTGTTCTTGAGCAGGCTTTTGGAGCGTTTCGGCTCTCTCGCTTGTTGTTCGCGGTCGCATCGCTCGATCTGGCCAGTCACCTGGTGGAAGGTCCGCAGGACGCCCCGTCGCTGGCTCGCAAAACGAACACCCATGAAGCCTCCCTGACCAGTTTACTGGATGCCCTGGTCGGCTGGGGTGTCTTTACACGCGATCGTGAAGACCGGTATGGATTAACTCCCTTTAGCAGGCGGCTGGTGCCGGGAACGGAGAACGCAGCCAATATCCCATTTCTTCTCGGGTGGGTCGGTTTTCCGGTCACTTATGATGCCTATGGCGATATCCTTCACACCCTCCGCACCGGAGAAAGCGCCGTCCAGGGACGGTATGGGGCGGGCTTCCATCGCTTTCTAAGCGAGCATCCTGAGATGGGCGCCTTATACGACAGGGCGATGGGCGCCACGAGCGATAGCTTTGTCCAGTGCGCGGCGGCCTATGATTTCTCGAACGCGCACACCCTGATCGACGTGGGCGGCGGACAGGGAGCCCTGGCCCTGGAGATCCTCTCCCGCTACCCGGACCTGCATGCGATTTCCTTTGATCTGCCGGAGGTCATTAAGGATGCCCAGGTTGGGACACATCCTGCCTCCCGCCGCCTGGAATTCATGGGTGGAGACGCGTTTCAAAAAGTGCCGTCCGGGGGGGATGTTTATATGACCTCCACAGTGCTCAGGTGCTTCGATGATGAGCGCTGTCTGCTCCTGCTCAAAAATATTTCTGCCGCCATGCCTGCCTATGCCAGGCTGGCTGCATTTGAAATGGTCATCCCTGCCGAGCGCGATAACCTGGGGATGAGCATGGCAGACCTGACGGCGCGCGTCCTCTATGGCGGATGTGACCGGACCGAGCAGCAGTTCCGGGATCTGTTTGCCCGGGCGGGGCTGCGCCTCAGGCGTCTCATTCCTGTGGAGGGCACGATGCATGTTCTGGAGGCAGTCCCTGCTTGAACGATGATCCGCTCCGCTCAAAAATGAATTAAATGGAATTGGAGAATACATTGATCACCTTCCTGGAGGAGCTTTCTCTAAATGCATGGCCTGCTCATCAAACGCTGCTTTATGATGGCTGGATCCTTCGCTTTGCGGAGGGGTATACCAAACGGGCCAATTCGGTGAACCCACTTTACCCATCGATGATCGACCTTGAGCAGAAGATCGCTTTTTGTGAGCAGGCCTACAAAGCAAAAAACCTGGAGGTGGTCTTTAAATTAACATCAGCCTCCTGCCCGGAACATCTCGATGAAAGCCTATTAGAAAGGGGCTACCTCAAGGATTCACCCACAAGTGTCCAGCTTTTGGGCCTGGGATCCGCACAGCTAAGCCAGGCACACAACGTGGCGTTAAAGGAATCGCTGTCCGAAGAGTGGCTGGAGTCCTTTTGCCGGATGAGTGGGGTGGATGAACGGCGCCGGAGGTCGCTGCAAGGGATCCTTCAGAATATCCTGCCATCCTGTTGTTTCGCTTCTTTGAAACTGGAGGATCAGGTCATCGCCGCCGGGTTGGGAGTCTTACAGGCCGGGCAGATCGGGCTGTTCGATATCGTGGTGGACAGGGACTTTCGCAACCGCGGGTACGGCCGGCAGGTTGTGGAGAGCATCCTATACTGGGGCAGGCAGAACGGCGCACAATGTTCCTATCTGCAGGTCATGCTCAATAATCCCCCGGCCTTGCGCTTGTATTCAAAGATCGGTTTTGTAGAAAAGTATCAATACTGGTATCGTATCAAGCGGGGATAGTCACTGCCTACATGAGTTGAAGTCGAAGTGCGTTTCCAATGACCAGGTTTTCTTCGGATTTCCTCCATAATGACTTTGCTCGAGCCGCCGTCCTCGGCGGCGGGGACACCGCCTGGAGCAGATTTTTAAAAGCACTTTCGGGTCTTTGCTTAATAGGATAAAATCCGTCAAAATTTATCGAGGCAGACAGTTCATTGGAGGATAGTTAACATGATGCGGCAGCGAAATTGGAGAATTGTCACAGTTGGTTTCATTCTGATCGCTCTGGCGCTCGGGTTTTACTTTTTCATGAGCCTTATGGCTCCCCAGTCCACCGATCCCGCGGAGTTGATGCAGATTGTCGGATCCGTTGCCGGAGCGGCCGTAGGAATCAGTCTGGTCATGATCGCCCTTGGGCTGATCAGTAAAAAGGCTTAATCCACTCGATCGAAAATAGAATATTTTCCGCGCTTTGCGGCACAAGTCCTTCTCACTGGAGGGCGTCGTCGAAACGCGTCGCAGCCTGAGAAGGTGATCTTTTATCGCAATACCGGGATCAGCCGATTCCTATAACCCCAGTACCTTCAGAAAATCGACCGTCATCCTTGCGGTGGCTCCCCAAAGGAGTTCCCCGTCATAAGGATGGTAGGCGATCAGGGTTAGATCCGTGCCGGGACGTTCGAACTGCCAGCGGTTGGAGGGATTGGCCAGCCACCCGAGCGGAATCGTAAAGATCCGTGCCACCTCATGCTCTCCCACCTTAAAC
>JBLNAU010000189.1:0-4300 GCA_050259515.1 Syntrophothermus sp. | reverse complement strand
GGTATCCTTAGAAGTAAGATGATTAACAGGGAATCAAGATCGAGCTTATTGCAACCCTAAAATAAATCTGATTGCGGCACAAGCCTGAAGGAGAAGATATGGCAAAACGCATACTCATAGTGGACGACGAGCCTCGCTATCTTCGTTTGCTGGAGGCCAACCTGAGGACCGAGGGATATGAAGTCGTTACCGCCCAGGATGGCATGCAGGCAGTAAGCGTTTTTTCAGACCAGCCCATCGACCTGGTGCTGATGGATGTCATGATGCCCAAGCTTGATGGCTTCGGCGCCACCCAGCGCATCCGTGAATTCTCCAACACGCCGATCATCATCCTGACCGCCAAGGGCGATGAACAGGATCGGGTCCGGGGCCTGGACCTTGGCGCAGACGATTATTTGGTCAAGCCATTTTCTGCCACAGAGCTGCTGGCCCGCGTGCGTGCCGTTCTGCGTCGGGCCCAGCCTCCCACCGATGTCGGCCAGAACCGCTTTTTCACCCATGACAATTTAAAGATCGATTTTGCCCGTGCAGAAGTATGGCGGGGGGAGACACCCGTTTCCCTTTCCGCAACGGAATACCGCCTGCTGCTGCAGTTTGCCCATCATATCGGCAAGATCATGACCTCCGAGGATCTGCTATCCAGCGTATGGGGACCGGAATACCGCTCTGACAAGGAGATCCTATGGGTGAGCATCGCCCGCCTGCGCCAGAAGCTGGAGGACGATGCCCACAATCCCAGGCATATTGTGACCCGCTCCGGTCTGGGTTACCTGATGCCGCCCATTGAGGAATGACCTCATCCTATAGGAATTGCATCCACGCCTCCAAATCCGGGAGGCGTTTTTCATTCCAAATTCATAGCCTTAGCAAAATGAAAGGTGAAATTCAGGCTATTTCGACTAGACTTGGTAGGCAAGTTCCTGCACGCGGGAGCTTATGAAAAGGGCCGGGCAAGTCATTCGATTCAAATCAACCCGGTTACACTATGCGAGGTGATATGGCAATTGAGTACGACGATAAAGGAAAACGGTTTACAGATATTGTCACCAAGCGACCCGTTTTCGCTACGCTGCAAACCACGACACATTTGATGCGCGGTTATATCCATGTCCGCAGGGACCAGCGCATCAAGGACGAGCTCGACCTGGACGATAAATTTATCGCTGTCACAGACGTGAACATCCTGGGGGAAGATGGGCAGGTTTTGTATCAGGCGCCCTTCCTGGCCATTAACCGGACCCATGTCATCTGGGTATTTCCGGAGCAGAAACCAAACGAAGAGGAGTCAGCCTGATGTCGACCCCCATCGCAGCCAACTTCACACGCCTCACCTCCGCCGACCTTTTAAAGTTCAAGCGCTATCTAATTGAAAATGTGGGCCGTTCCATGGAAGGCCAGGAGCTCCAGCCAGGGGACCGCAGTGAGTTCATGAAGCAGCGCCTGAATGAAGTCTATGCCCAGGCGCGGGTCAATCTGCCGGCGGACATTCGCCAGCAGATCTTCCACGATATTCTCGATGAGCTAACCGGCTATGGTCCCATCCAGCCGCTGCTCGATGACCCGGATATCAGTGAAGTGATGGTGAACGGACCCAGGAAAGTGTTCATCGAGAAGAACGGCAAACTCACCAAAAGTCCGATCACCTTCGACGACGACAGCCATGTTCTGCGGATCATCGACCGCATCATCCTGCCCCTCGGCCGCCGCGTCGACGCGGACAGTCCCACCGTGGATGCGCGCCTGCCGGACGGCTCACGCGTCAACGCGGTCATCCCGCCGGTGGCGATCGATGGGCCGTCCATCACGATACGCAAGTTCAAAAAAGACAAGCTGTCCATCGATCAATTGATCAAGTTCGGCTCATTGACGGCTAACATGGGCGAGTTCATCCGTGCCTGTGTGCTGGCTCATTTGAACATTGTGATTTCAGGCGGCACAGGTTCGGGCAAGACCACCCTTCTCAACGTTCTATCCGGTTTCATCCCGGAAGGGGAGCGCATCGTCACCATCGAAGACGCGGCCGAGCTTCAGCTCCAACAGGATCATGTCCTGCGCATGGAAACAAAGGTCCCCAATGTAGACGGCAGAGGCGCGGTCACAATCCGGGACCTGGTGAAGAACTCCTTGCGCATGCGGCCTGACCGGATTATCGTGGGCGAGTGCCGCGGCGGCGAGGCGCTCGACATGCTGCAGGCCATGAACACCGGTCACGATGGCTCGCTGACCACCCTGCACGCCAATACCCCGCGTGATGCCCTTTCCCGCCTGGAAACCATGGTCCTCATGGCAGGCATGGACCTGCCCTTAAAGGTGGTCCGCCAGCAAGTCTCCTCTGCTGTGGACCTGATCATCCAGCAGAGCCGCCTGAAGGATGGCTCCCGCAAAATCACTGCCATCACCGAAGTGGTCGGGATGGAAGGGGATACCATTGTGTTGACCGATATCTTCAAATTCGACCAACAGGGAATTGGCGAGGGAGGCAGGATCCTGGGCGAACTAAGAGCGACCGGTATCCGTCCGGTCTTCAGCCCGCGTCTCGAGGCAGCCGGGTTCAAGCTGAGCGGCGATATATTCATGCCGCCGTCCAGCTCGCAAAGACGGGAAAGATAGGTTTCGCTGCTTCTGCTATAATCAGAAGAATTACCATTGCATTCCGGCAATGGATTCATACAATGCCGCACA
Source organism: Syntrophothermus sp. (assembly GCA_050259515.1). Classification (GTDB taxonomy): domain Bacteria; phylum Chloroflexota; class Anaerolineae; order Anaerolineales; family Villigracilaceae; genus Defluviilinea. The sequence goes on along the minus strand of JBLNAU010000189.1, from coordinate 1,618 downwards.
ATATGCTTAACTTTAAAGAAGTTAACCCATTGATGAGACAGGCGGTAGAGGTTGCATGGATACCAAAACGCAGATCACGATTCGCACGAAAAAACTGGGAGTATTGATCCGCGACGCGCGTCTATCAGCCCGTAGAAGCGTGCAGGAATGTGCGGAAGCCCTGGGCATCCGAAAGAGCATCTTCCGTTCGTACGAGGAGGGAGTTCGCTCGCCTTCCCTGCCCGAACTGGAGGCGCTGGTCTTTTATCTCGATCTTCCGCTTGACCACTTTTGGAGCAAGGAGATCAAATCCGCGTCCGCCTCCCCGATCAAGAAAATCGATCTCCCCAAGCTGCTTGCCATACGCCAGCGTAAGATCGGCGCGCTGCTTCGGCAGGAGCGCATGAACGCCAGCATCTCAATCCGCAACCTGGCAGGCAAGACGGGGATTGCAAGCTCCCGCATCAAGGCCTACGAACTGGGCGAAAGTCCCATTCCCCTGCCTGAGCTGGAGGTGCTGGTCTCCACCCTGGGCGGACGGGTCGAATCGTTCTTTGACCGAAGTGGCCCCATTGGACGATGGATGCAAAGCGAGGATACAGTGCGGGAATTTCTGGAGCTGCCTCTTGAGCTGCGCCAGTTTGTTGCCGCACCGGTCAACCGGCCCTACCTGGAACTCGCCATGAAATTGAGCAGCATGTCACGTGATAAATTACGCTCCGTGGCAGAAGATATCTTGGACATTACTTATTAAACTGTGTCAGAGAATACGAACTCCATCACTCTTGCCGGTAACGGCAAAACAGAATACGAAAAGGGAAATTTCCTTGCAGCGGCAGATCTGTTCTCCCAGGCTGCCCGGGCCTATGCAGCCGCGGGCGATGAGCTGAATGCAGCCGAGATGAGGAACAATGAGAGTGTGGCCTTTCTGCAGGCGGGAAAAGCCAAAGAGGCATTCCAGGCCACGGACGGGACGGAAGCGGTCTTTCAAAAAGCGGGAGATCTCAAGCGTCAGGGGATCGCCGTCAGCAACCGTGCCGCCGCCCTGGAAGGCCTAAAGAAGTGGAAGGATGCGCTCGCCGAGTATGACCGGGCAGCCTCCATTTTTGAACAGGCCGGCGAAGGCGATATGCATTCCATGGTTCGCAAGGCGGCAGCAAACATCAACCTGAAGCGCTTAAAGGTCAACGATTCTCAGCTGGACGTTCTCGACTCTTTGTGCCTGGTTGAAAAACCGACCCTGACCCAGCGCCTGATGAAATTTCTCATGCGAATTGGAATTAGATAGGGGCGATCCCCTCCAAATTAAAAGCTGGGGCCCATTCGGTCGCCTCACTGTGTAGTGGCTAAGGTGAACAGTGATCAACTCCCTGGTTCGCACTGCGGATCTCAATGACCACCAGCAGTTATCCAACCTGATCTTTTTCGAGACCCACCTCCACCGTCACTTGGACTGGCGCTCGCCTATCGAGTGGCTGGGGGCTCCCTTTTACTGGGCGCTGGAGGAAGGCGGGCAAATCACGGCTGCACTGGCTTGTCCCCCCGAAGTGGACCGGATCGCCTGGGTGCGGCTGTTTGTTTATACCGGGCATTGGTCCCCGGAGGACGCCTGGTCCATGATCTGGTCCACAGCCAGGGA
>JBLNAU010000188.1:0-5255 GCA_050259515.1 Syntrophothermus sp. | reverse complement strand
ACTCAGGCTGCCAATCTGGCTGTCTGGGCTGAGGCGGGCTGGTTCCCCTCGATCTGGCTGACCGACGAACGCGTCCGCTGGGAGGCGCTGGATGACAGGACCGCGCTGCTCTTTGTTCCCTTTGAAGACAAAATGGAAAACTTTGTTGTGCGCTTCAACCCGGAAACAGGGATGATCGACAATCTGGAAGCCATGCGCTATCGAGATTCAGGCGACCAGGCGAAGAAGATCCTTTGGATCACCACCACTGAAAAGGGCGAGAATATTGAAGGCACCCATATTAGCCGGGTGGGATCGGCCACCTGGCTGGATCAGGGCAAGCCCTGGGCAACATTCACTCTTGAAGAGGCACACTATAACCCGGATGTCAGTGAATTTATTCATCAAAAGGGGCGCTAACTAAAAATGCCGGGCAAGGCCTGATCAATTCCAACAAAATAGATCTGAGCCCTGAGCCTGTCCATTTGGACAGTGGAAAACTCCCCCGCTGGTGGGGGAGTTTTTTCTTTCCCAACATTAACATTTGGACAAGGAGATAAGACATGAAACTGTTCCTGAAAATCATCGGGGTTTTGTTCGCTGTTCTTTTGATCGGTATTGTCGTGCTTGTTTTCCTCATGCCATGGGCGGATCGCTGGGGTGCGTCGGCACAGGAGGTCAGCGCATCTTTACAGGGGGATGAGCTGGTCCAGTCCCCGAACATTGGATATACCCGGGGCATCTCCATCGCTGCCTCCCCTGAGCAGATCTACCCCTGGATCGTGCAGATCGGCGCGGGGAAGGGCGGCTGGTACAGTTACGATTGGTTTGAGACCAATGCTTTGCGCTGCAAAAATATCAATGCCGACCGCATCCACGAGGAGTGGCAGGACTTGAAAGTGGGCGACAAGGTCAAGATGTGCCCGGATGAGAACATGCCGCCTGCCTACGTTGTGGCAAGGATGGATCCTGATCAGGCCATCGTGCTGGGACATCGGGAAGGGGACAAATGGGTCGAGGTCTGGCAGTTCGTGCTCGTTCCACAGCGGGATGAATCCACGCGTCTCGTCATCCGCTCACGCAGCGAGATGGGAGGCTGGTTCTGGAATATCATGCGCCCGGGCGAGTTCATTATGATGCGCGGCATGATGCTGGGGATCAAGGAACGAGCAGAAGGAATGCCTGCGAGGTAGCATGAAAGACATCCTCAGGCTCATTGTGGCTCCGTGGTACCTGCTGGGGTGGATATCGCATGTTTACCTGGCGCTTTCCATCCCCGAAACATATCGTGGCTTTGGCTCCACTGCTCTCCTCCCGGCTTTCGGCCAGTTCTGGGAAAGTTTGATCATGCCAAACATTGTCCCCCTGGCTCTGGCCCTGGCCACCTTCGAGCTGACCGTTGGTTTACTACTGATCGGCAGGGGAAGACAGGTCACGGTGGGGTTGGCCCTCAGTATCCTGTTCAATCTGTTTCTCGTGCAGCTTGGGCTTTCCGGCCAGGCGACCGATTGGACCTCTGATTTCTTGATGAATCGCATGCCCAATCTGATCCTCGTGGCCGCTCAAGTGCCTCTTTTGTTTTGTACATTTGATCAGTCTTTGGCTGAAGTTATCTCTCCCTTTTTTCGTAGATATGTTCAATGGAAAAGACCCGGATCGACAAGCAATTGATCGATATTCACCAAAGGAAAGACCGTCGATGTGTTGAAGCGTTTTCTCAAGCGCTGAGTGGAATCACGCCATGAATAAATTAAGAACTGCCATTCTTCTACTTTCAATGATCATAACCGCCTGCTCTCCCAGAGTCTCTCAACCGACTGCGGTGCAGGGAACCAAGCCTGATATGGCGGACGATTTTCATGGCTTTGATGGCGCGTTTGTGCTGTATGACCTGAATAGTGGTCGATATACTCGTTACAATCCTGAGCGATGTGACGAAAGACTTTTGCCTGCTTCCACGTTCAAGATCTTGAATGCCCTGGTCGGCCTGGAAACAGGAGTCATCCCGGACGAAAGCTATGTTATCCCCTGGGACGGCACCCAGTATGAGATCGCCTCCTGGAATCAGGATCATACCCTGAAGACTGCATTTCAGAACTCTGTTGTCTGGTATTACAGAGAAGTTGCCCGACGCATTGGAAGGGAAAGAATGCAACAATATATTGATGCAGTCGGGTATGGAAACCAGGATATGACCGGTAATCTGGATTCGTTTTGGCTGGATGGTGCCATACGGATCTCCGCAGAGGAGCAGGTGAAATTTTTGATACGCCTGTATCAGAATGATCTGCCTTTCTCGAAACGGTCGATGGATATCGTCAGGGACATGATGACTTTGGAAACGGGACTGGACGGTCAAGTTCGTGGCAAAACAGGTTCCGGGTTCATTGACTCCCAATATGTCGGATGGTTTGTCGGGTATCAGGAAGTGAATGGAGATGTGCTCTTTTTTGCCACCAACATAACAAGCCCGAACGCGGATGCAAATGGAAAAAAAGCCAGGGAAATCACATTGGATCTCTTAAAGGAAAAATCAGGACAGCCAATGAATGATCTATCTAGCTCTGCGTTGAGTTCACTAAAAAGAATACTGTCTGGCTGATCTTTTGTTCATAAATATAGTAAACATATAAAGGTAGGAAAGAATGCATCGTAAACAACTCACTATTTTTGTCATCCTGCTCCTTGTGTATGCATTGTGTGCATTTGCAAGCTATGCCTTTTTTGCAAACCAGGCGGCTGCCGCGGTCGGTCTGCCCATGCCGGATATGGGAGTCTCGAATGTTGTGCTGGGCCTTGCCAATGCAGGGATCATATTGGTTGTGTATGGCCTGGCCGGGCTGGCTGGATACTGGTTCGCCCACAAACTCGGTCTGCCAGGGATTTACAGTGAAGAGGGGAACCTGCGGCGCTGGGTCCTGATCCCTCTTCTCCTGGGTTTGATTGTAGGGGTGGCTATGAGCGTTGTGGATCTTGTATTTGCCCCCTTCAATGGATTTGGCCATATGGTCCACCCGGGTTTTCCCTATTCGATCATTTCCTCGCTCGCGGCAGGCATTGGCGAGGAAATCATGTTCCGTGGATTTGTATTCGGCCTGTGGGTGTTTCTTCTGAACTGGCTGTTCAAGCGCTTCAATGGCCGCACCGCCGCGCTGTGGATGGCCAACGTCATTGCTGCACTGGCATTCGGAGCGGGTCATATCGGAACGATCATGCTGTTGACCGGAGTCTCATCTCCATCTCAGATCAACCCTATTTTGCTGGCTGAAACATTTCTGCTCAATGCCATGATCGGTCTGACTGCCGGAGAACGGTACATGAAGGACGGCCTGGTTGCCGCATCGGGAGTCCACTTTTGGGCAGACATGGTATTCCATGTAGTGTATGGGCTACTGTAAGAAACATCTGGCTGGAATATCCTAGATCCATTTTGATAGGAAAACTTCATTGAACACAACGTCCCCCAAACCCTCCTACCCCTGGCTCATGCTCTTATCCCGCTCAGGTTTGTTTCTTCTCTCTCAATTGCTGATCGCGTTTGTTCTTCTCCTGGCAGGCACCTCCTCGCCATGGAGGGGAGCGGCGCGCTACTGGCCTTTCATGGCCATTTTGGCTAATCTCGTTTCCATCTATCTTCTTGTGCGTCTATACCGCGCCGAGGGGAAAAGCTACCTCGATGCCATCAAGTTTTCACGGCCTACATGGAAACTGGATTTGCTATGGTTCATCGGTGCATCCATTATCGGCATACCGGTCGCTGCTGCTCCCATGAATATCCTGGGACAGGCGATCTTTGGCGACCGCATGACACCTGTGTATATGCTGTTTCAGCCATTGCCTGTCTGGGCACTGCTGATAAGCCTGCTTTTTCCAATCAGCGTTGCGTTTGCGGAGCTGCCCACCTATTTTGCCTATTGCATGCCCAGGATCGCGGATCAAGTCAAAAATGGCTGGCTCGCCTGGCTGATCGCATCCTTCTTCCTCGGAGCGCAGCATATGTTCCTGCCTCTCATCCTGGACGGTCGTTTCATGCTCTGGCGGCTTTTGATGTACATGCCCTTTGCTTTATTTGCAGGTTTCTTCCTGAAGCTCCGCCCAACGCTCCTGCCTTATTTTATGCTCGTGCATGCACTGGTGGATTTCTCAGCGGTGGCTGTGTATTTGATGATATAAATTCGGCTCGCCATCCTGGGAATCGAACAGAAGCAGACTTGCATCTGCTCCTGATTTTCTTACCCGAATTTGCCTGCCGTCAGTACAAAGAGGGTCTTCCGCGGCTGGTGGGTTTGTCCCCATTCGATCTGATCGAGACAGATCTGCACATCGAACGGATCGATCTGGTGTGTATGCTCGTACCGGACAAGCTCCTGATAGATCGTGTCCGCATCCTCCAGCTCATGGCAGCATTCCACCTGCACGAGGCCGGATGCCTGGAAGAGATCCCTCCACCATCCCGGTGTGTGCTGTTTCATAAAGTCATCTGCAAAGACGTTTACCAGCTCATTGGGTGGGGGCAGCTGGAAAGCATAGACATAGGGTGGATGTTCGATCTGTTGGCTGGTGAACTCTGTTGTAAGCGCCTCCGACCCTATGCATATCTGCCCGCCGGGTTTCAGGTGCTTGAGCAAATGATGCAGATATTCCAGGCTGCCTCCATAGAAGTTGAAAGAGTTCATGCAGAAGATGGCGTCGAAGTAATCTTCCGGGAATGGCAACGGCTGCGTTGCATCCATTTGAATGGCAGTGATGCGGTCGGAGTATCCATGCTCTGAAAATTTTTTGCTTAAAAATTCTGCTGACGTCCACAGATCCAGGGCAGTGATATGGATGCCAAAATGCTTTGCCAGAAATATGGACGTTGCACCCTGGCCGCAGCCAAGATCCAGAACCCTGTCGCCGGGTCTCAGCCGCAAGGTGCGTGCCATTTGAACAGCCAGATATAAGCCTCCGCCGCCGAAGAAATCCTCGTAGCATTCATCCTCCGAATATCCACTCAGCTCCGGATACTTCGTGCGGTCCGGCCTGGAAAAAGAGGCCAGGGCTTTCTCAATTTCTTCCATGGAGCGATTCATCTTGTTTAACTCTTTCCAGGTCCTTACCAATCCTTTGCCAGCCAGGCAAGATAAGTCCCGAAGTTGGGGACCCAATATTTATAGTGGTGGCCTCCCTCATCGACCAGCAGCTCATTTTCCACGCCCGCCTCATCGAGGAGGACTTTCATCGTCCGCGCATACTCCAGCATGGATGGATCTTGTCTGCCGCTGTTCATGAAGATC
>JBLNAU010000187.1:0-4096 GCA_050259515.1 Syntrophothermus sp. | reverse complement strand
TGAAATCTACGGCTGCTGACAGGGAATCAGGTTATCGAGCAGGGACGCCTTTTCTAGGGTGAATGTGTCTGTATTCAAAAGAATATTGTTCAGATCATATTCCTGAACAGTGGCTACGAGCTGTTCTGCAGTTCGCTGCACAACGATCGCCCACCTCAGATCTGGATACCGGGCAATGACAAAATCGCGCGCACCCAGGCCCAAGAGATAGATGGAGGCCGGCGCTGGATTGGGAAGTACGAATTTGTCCCCGTCGTTGGTGGCCCGGCACACCGAAAAATTGGCTGTTGCATCTCCTGTTTGTGAAACGTCGACCCGCGTAACCACCAGTCTGACTTTATCAGATTTGGGGTTTTTATCGACATTGGTCCACGTGCCCATATAGGCTTCCATGTCCGAAGAGGGAGGGATCGATGTGACTGTGACTGTGGCTGTCTGGGTAACCGGTGTATCGGTTGGAAGGGGCTCAAGGGTGGCTGTTAAAGTCGGCATTTCCGTAGTGGTCATTTCCGCCGTGATCGTTGCTGTATCCGGAGGAAGTGGTGTATCCGATAACGCCAGGGTGGGTGTATCAAATTGTGCGGAAGTGAAGGTTGGCCGAACCATCGGAAGAATAGCCGGAACCAGGCCGATGCAAGCAGCTAATATACCCCCCAATGCGCCGATGAGCGCCGCAATGATCAGGGGAGTATTGTTGGATGGTGGACTCTTTTGGGTCATCTAAAACTCCTAAAACGAAATACCGGAGCGACAAAAGCACAATGAGAGCCGGTGTGTAAACTCCTTCTCATACTACTTAAACGTTTAATTGCTATCGATGCAATGGGTTGGGTGGAAGCTGAAATTATACGCCCTTTCCGGCGAATTAGGCAAAAACAGGGAAGCAAAAGGCCAGGGCATGGGAACCATGCCCATCCCCCAGATCTACAACGAGTGGGTTTGGGTGTTTAATTGGGAAATCAAGCCTGTTTAGTTTTTGGGCAAACTTGTTTGTACCCTGGTTGGCGGTCCGGGGATCAAAATAGGGGTTGCGGCTTTATAGGCTTCATACTCAGGTTGTCCGCCCCATTTTTGATCGGCATAGGCTTCCAATATCGGGATGCCGCTGATCCGTGTCAGCAGAATAGCCACAAAGAGGGGAGAGATGAGCGTAAGCCACTGCCAGCCTCTCAGGACGGGCAGCGCAACGATCGCCACTCCGATCCACAGGACGATCTCGCCAAAGTAGTTCGGGTGCCGGGACCGGGACCAAAACCCGCTGCGGATGAACTTGTCCTTATTTTCAGGATTGGCATGGAAGTTCCTTTTTTGTTGGTCAGCGATGACTTCGATCACAAAACCGGACAGCCAGATCAACAGACCGACTGTCGCATAGAAATCCATTGGGGCTTTCACCAGGGATGTGATCACGGCCAGTGCCGCCGCAAGAGTGAAAGCCACCCAGAGTCCCTGCATCGTCCAGGCCAGCAGGAAGCGGGGAAAGGATTTCTTGATCTCCCGAAACCGACGGTCCCCGCCTGCAGAGCGAATCCGTGTGAAAAGGAAGGACCCCAGCCGTACTGCCCAGATCAGGACCATTCCGGAAAGAATCCACGAACGCGTATCCAATTCCGGCGTAAGCAATAAGGAAAGGAAAATAAGGGTAATGTAGGTAAGACTTCCGATCAGGTCGTAGAAAGATTCTGTCTGTTTAAGACAGGCCGGAATAAAAGCAAGCCACTGGATGATAAATGCCAGGCCAACCCCTGTAGCAAAGACAGGGAGCCCGGCTGCCGTATATCCTCCCTGGCTGCCGGCCCAGGCGATCCCAAGAGCGATCAAGAGAACAATAGGGATCGCAAGCAGGGACTGTTTGTCTGCTTTGCTCATGGTTTATTTCCTGCAGGGTCGATCGCTCGCATGCTACTCCTTGTGATTTTCTGGGTCCATTATACAGTTCGTATGGAGTGCGCCCGGGTATGCCTATCGGATAGGCTCGTTTCTCGTTCTGATAGCCCTTTTGGGGGATCACCCGGGCAGGGTGAAACCTTTACCGATCAGGTAACCATTTCTAAGGTACCCCGTCATGGATTCCGTAAGCAAATTTGATAAAATTTGTCCTAATTTCAAGGTAAACAGAAAAAACCCATGATCTCCCTTGACTCAACCGTTGTTGCCAGCAGCCAGCTGGTATCCGCCAACCTGGACGGGGAAGTTGTCATCCTGGGCTTCCAATCCGGTTCCTATTTCGGGCTGGACCAGGTGGGTGCCTTTGTATGGGATTCGCTCCAGAAACCCCAAAAAGTTGGCGAAATCCGTGACCGTATTCTGGAAGAGTACGATATCGATTCGACCCGCTGTGAGCAGGATCTTTTGAACCTGCTCGAGAGCCTGCTGGACAAGCAGTTGATCGAGATCAAGGCAGAAGCAAGCACGTAAGCGCTTTCCTGTGGCACAGTCTTCCCTACCGGGGAGGATTCCAACCTATTTTAAGAAATCACCGAGGAAAGGAGGTGAATCCTGATGACCAAAAAACAGTATGTTACGCCCACTTTAAAGGAACACGGCGTCGTTCGCGAGATCACGCAGTCTGGATCCGGCGGCAGAAACCCTGGCATGGGCAAGGGTTTTGGAAAAGATAACAATCCTGGCATGAGCAAGCATTAATCTCGTTTATTCGGGAAGACTGTGCAAAATGCTTGCTCACTTCCAAAGCTACTCATCGAAGTATTACATCGATGTCCAGATGCCGCAAAGCTGCCTGCTTTTTAATGGTATTTTATCGGTAGTTCGGGTTAAGAGTTAAGCAGGTAGCAAGAACGGTACTAGAGTTGATTGGCAACAAATTTAGAAGTCGAGGATTTTGTTGCCAATCAACTATTTCCAGAGCATTCCTGACGGCACCCAGCAGTCAGGATATTTCACCAGAGTTGGCATGTATTTGTATCAGATTTGTGGAACCTCCTTCCAAAGCAATATCCCTCTCCCGGAATTAATCGTCTGCCAACAGCCTGAGCCGAAGTTCACGTTTCAGCTTCATGCTGGGAATAAGCGCCATTCGAAATCTTATCGCTGGCTCAATTACTGGTATTCCTTCGATGGCCGGGTCTGGCTGGCGTTTGCCCGGATCGACTCAGGATATTTGTTGCGCTTTCCTTCCTATGCCGATTTTGTGATTTCAACCGATGCACGCACGATCTCCGCTTATCGTGGGGGAAATACACCTGACTCTTCGATCAGGCATCTGCTCCTGAATCAGGTGATCCCGATCGTGCTCAGCCAGCTGGGAAAGCTGGTACTGCATGCTTCGGCCTGTGTGTCCCCGCAGGGAGTCATGGCTTTCATGGGTACAACGGGGATGGGAAAATCCACCCTGGCCGCCAGCTTTGGCCTGCGAGGCCTTCAGGTATTGACCGATGATTGCCTGTCGATCGAGAAACAGGGGAATGATGTTCTTTGTGTTCCAAGTTATGCAGGTGTTCGGCTCTGGCCTGAATCGATAACTGCTCTTTTCGCGAAGGAACCCGAGCTCCAGACCCTGGCGCATTATACAGATAAAAAACGGTTCGTCTTTGAGCAAAATGCCTCTGGTGAGTCACTTTTCCTGAAAGCAGCTTATGTTTTGACCCACCCCGAGGAGGATCCCCTCGGGAATTCCATAAGCATCACTCCCTTGTCATCCGGAACCGCCTTGCTGGAGGCGGTCAAGCACACCTTCCAGCTGGATGTGACAGACCGTGAAAGGCTCGCCCAGGCATTCAAACGCTACGAGTGGCTGGCACAATCTGTCCCGTTCTTTCAGTTAAGGTATCCCCGGGATCATGCGTATCTCCCGGCCGTCAATACGGCTGTATTGGAGCATATGGCCCGGATCCAAAACCGGGAAGCGGTCCCCGCCTAGGATTTCATAATGTATTCAATTGCTGAATTTGGCCATATGATCGCAGATGAGAGGCGTACGGACGCGTACGTTGCCGCGTTACAACATGCGGTGCGTCCCGACTCCATCGTGCTGGATATGGGAACAGGTACCGGTATTTTTGCCATGCTGGCCTGCCAGTTTGGAGCCCGGCATGTGTATGCCGTGGAACCGGGGGATGCGATTCATATCGCGAGA
>JBLNAU010000186.1:0-9641 GCA_050259515.1 Syntrophothermus sp. | reverse complement strand
GAAAGGTTGTTTCCCCATTAGGGGACGATGCAAATCCTCTCACCTAACTGGAAGAGACTCTCGTGTGAGAGTCTCCTGTTTTACTTGTCAACCCATAAGCGAGCTGTTATTCAGGAAAAGTCTGAGGCTGGGAGTGATCTTGTTTTTAATTGTGCCGCGATCTGATTTGGCGATCCCCAGCGGCACGTATGACACGCTGAGTAAGTTTTGCTCCTTTGCAGGCTCCTAAAGATGACCACAACGCGCCCAGGTTCTCCCAGTACCATCGACCATTCACAAATAGCAGTCACAGCCTCAGACACCATGGTTAACGGTCGGCTGTGAGCCGGGTTACCCTGGCTTTGTAACAATATTCGCTACCGGGCTGGAACGGGCTGGAAATTGCAGGATTGCCTGCAACCTCCATGAAATGGATGTCTTAAAGTAACAACTTTATATCATCGTCTATTTTGCAACAGGATATTGAAAACTGGTGGATTCTGGCCATGTAAGCTCAATTGCTCTACTGATGACCAGTAATTCAGTGATCCTTACATATCCTTTTCAGAAGAACTGAATTGTATACTCCAAACCGGGGATAAGGTGTTCATTTCATTCTGCTGGTGATCAGGTTGGCTCTATCGCTTCAGCATAGTTTTTCGTCCAGATGAGTCGTTCGTAAAATTATATTTGTATCTATATTAATAAGTGATTAGTAATTGTTTCAACTCTAATCATTTTCCATCGTAACAGTGACATTCTGACCGGGACTTCGTCTTAGGATTCAAAGGAAATGAGCTGTGTATAACCTTAGAAATGCGAAACGACCTAAAGATAAATTCAAGAGATTGATGAAGTACTGGCGTGTCAGCTATCAGCAGGCAAGCGAGAAAGAACGACTGTCTCTCTGGATGTTTGCCCTGGTCTTGCTGGTATACGCCTGGTGGGCCATGATCGTGCTCTAACCCCCGCTTGCTGTGGAGTTGGACATCTTCAGATGACTTTCTAATCCTAACCAGTAAATAATCGCGCCTGGATGCGCTATGCATACAGTAAAATAATTTTTTGTAGACTCTCGAAAGAGAGTCTTTTGTTTTTTTGGCCCGGATTTCAAATGCCAGCCTTTCTCCTCCCTGAAATCCAATACTGCAGCTTGCAAAGGCTTTCCGGTTCGATTATCCTTGCAGGTGGGAGTGGTTAGGTCCCGGTGGGTCTCCTGGTCTTCAAAACCTGTGGCGGGCCGCGTTGCGGGCCGCGGTGGGTTCGACTCCCATCCACTCCCGCCTCATTTTCGGACGATAGACGATGGACCATGGTCGACTGTCAATGGTCCATCGTCCACTATAGGTGATGAATGCCTGTTCCTGAACTAGAGTTATTGACAAATTATGTTTCGCGCGTCTTCCGTATTGAAGATGTGACGACAGGTAGCGGGGTGGGCCAGCATCCCACACAAGCCCTGATCGCCCGCTATCGCGGCCAGCTGATCAACGATGATTCTGTGGCTGCCTATGACCAGCTGGACGAGCTGCTGCGTCCCTACAACATTACTGCATTGTTTCGCAAAGACGGCGATAAACAGGTTATCCTGTTAGTACCCAGCCTGGTGCTCCCGGGTCGGCCGCCTCGTGTCTGGATCAACGTGGTTCTCTTCTTCATTACGGTGCTGGCCGTCATGCTGACCGGCGTGGATGTGCCGCGGGCGGTAAGTCTTTCGGGGGTTACGGCCGAGCTGTCCTACAGGATTCAGCATATTCTTGGCGGCTGGCCGTTTGCAGCGAGCATGCTGGGAATTTTATTTACCCACGAAATGGGTCATTACGTCATGTGCCGTCGCTACAAGGTTCCTGCGACCCTGCCCTATTTTTTGCCTGCGCCGCTGATCAGCCCGTTTGGGACCCTGGGTGCGTTCATCATGATGCGGGGCATCCCCAGGAACAAACGGGTGCTGTTCGACGTGGGCGTGGCGGGGCCGCTGGCAGGATTGGTGGTTGCGATCCCGGTTTTATTTATTGGCCTGTCGCTCTCGAAGCTGGGACGGATCGAAGTTCCGCCTCCCGGTATGGGTGGATGGCTTGAAGGCAATTCACTTTTCTATTTATTTGCCAAGTTCGTGGTCTTTGGAAGACTGCTGCCCGAACCGGCCAGCATGGGAGGGCTTTCCCCGCTCGCATACTGGGTCCGTTATTTCCTCTCGGCTCATCCCATCCCCTTCGGCGGGATGGACGTCATGCTGAGTCCGGTGGCGCTGGCAGGCTGGGGAGGGCTGCTCGTCACCGCGCTCAACCTCGTCCCGGTGGGAACGCTGGATGGCGGGCACGTGGCTTTTGGCCTCTTTGGGGACAAGGCGCGCAGGATCTTCCCGGTCGCCATTGGTGCCCTGATCCTGCTCAGCATCCTGCCGGTGTTTCTGGCCGGTTCGCTGAGCGCCTTTAACTTTGGCTGGCTGTTGTGGATCTTTATCCTGTTCTGGCTGGGAAATGTCCGCACGCAGCCGCTGGACGATATCACCGAGCTCGATCAGGGCCGGCGCATACTTGGTTACTTTGTCCTGCTGGCTTTCCTTTTGCTATTCACTCCAATTCCTCTGGTGAGTTACTAGATGATCGCATCGCGACCCCTCCGCCTGGCTGTTTTTCTTTTGATCTTCGCATTATCCGCCTGTACCAATTCCATTTCGAAAGATACAGGCACACCCACCTCAAGTCCTGATGTCACGAAAGAAACGCCAGTGCCTTCGGAGAAAACCCCGGTCCCGGCGGTGAGCACGCTGGATGTGGATCCGGGCGCGCTGCGCGGGGTGCAGGTCAACGTCTGGCATCCGTGGTTCGGCACGGAAGCGAGTCTGTTCGAATCGCAGGTGGCGAAGTTCAACAGCGAGAACGAATGGGGGATCACCGTAAACACGCAGGGCAAGGGAAGTTACTCGGAATTATTCTCCCAGATCAGTGCCGCGCTGGAGGACAAGTCGTATCCGCAGGTCGTGATCGCTCTTCCTGAGCAGGCGTTTGGGTGGGGGGATAAAGTTGTCGATCTGAAGCCCTATGTCAATGATCCGGTTTATGGCCTCAGCACCGACGATGTGCTGGATTTTCCACCCGTGATCTGGGACCAGGAGACGCTGGGTGGCAAGCGCTTCGGTGTCCCGGCCGAGCGGACGGCCCGCTTCCTGCTCTACAACCAGACCTGGGCGCGTGAGCTCGGCTTCCCTTCTCCACCGGCGACTTCGGCGGATTTCGAGCAGCAGGCCTGCGCTGCCAATAAGGCGCTGGCTTCCGATGCCGACCTGGATAACAACGCGCTGGGCGGCTGGATGATCGATACCGACCCAATGACGGCTCTCTCGTGGCTGCAGGCGTTCGGCGGCGGTGCCCAGGAGGAGGACAGTTACCGTTTCCTGACCCCGGGCAACATTGCCGCGTTCAAGTTTGTCAAGAATATGCAAATGCGCGGGTGTGCCTGGGTCCCCTCCCAGGATCTTTCGGTCTATGAGCGCTTCGCGGCCCGCCAGGCGCTCTTTGCCACAGCCAGCCTGGAAGAGCTGCCCGACCAGGCGCGTGCCTTCCTGGCTTCCGGCAGCCAGGATGAATGGACGGTTGTTCCCTTCCCCGGCGATAAGCAGACTGCCTTCATGGTCTATGGATCGTCATATGCCATGCTCGATTCGGATGATGTGACCCGGCTTGCCTCCTGGCTGTTCATGCGCTGGATGCTCTCGCCGCAGAACCAGGCGAGCTGGGTGAAAAGCACGGACCTGTTCCCGCTTCGCACCTCCGAGATGAGCCTGCTTGCCGATTATTCGGCTGAACACTCACAGTGGTCAGCCGCCGTCCAGATGCTCCCGGATGGGAAGGAAACCCCGCGGCTTGCCTCCTGGCGGGTCGTCCGTACCATGCTGGGGGATGGCTTCCGCGACATGTTCGACACCATTCGTCACCCCGACCTGACCGAGGGGCAGGTGCCGTTAATTCTGAAGCAAATGGATGAAACAGTGACTGAGCTGGAGCGTTAATTCTGTTGTAAGCTCCGAGCCCAACAGAAATTCTTTGCCGAGCGGAGAAACTCATATGGAGGAAAAATGGAATACACTCAATTAGGCCGCACAGGTCTCAAAGTGTCCCGTCTATGTCTTGGTACGATGAACTTCGGTCCGAAGACGACCGAGGAGGATTCGTTCGCCATCATGGACAAGGCGCTTGACCTTGGCATCAATTTCTTCGATACTGCCAACGTCTATGGCTGGAAGAAAGGCGAAGGCTGGACCGAACAGATCGTTGGCCGCTGGTTCGCCCAGGGAGGGGGCAGGCGTGACAAAACGGTCATCGCCACCAAGGTCTATGGAAATATGGGTGACTGGCCCAACCAGTCCCGGCTTTCGGCGTTGAGCATCCGCAATGCGGTGGAGGGCTCGCTCCGGCGCCTGCAGACCGACTATATCGACATTTACCAGATGCACCACATCGACCGCAATACGCCCTGGGAGGAGATCTGGCAGGCCATGGAGACCCTTGTCCGGCAGGGGAAGATCCTGTATGTGGGCTCCTCCAATTTTGCGGGCTGGCATATTGCCAAAGCCAATGAGATCGCCAAATCCCGTCACTTCATGGGGTTGGTCACCGAACAGTGCCTGTATAACCTCAGCGCCCGCATGGCCGAGCTGGATGTTCTGCCTGCCTGTCGGGATTATGGATTGGGTGTGATTCCCTGGAGCCCGCTGGCGAGCGGATTGCTGGCCGGAACATCGGGCAAGGAGGACAAGGGACGGCGCGGGGAGGAGGGGGTCTCCAAAAGAATGGCAGAGCAGGCGGACCAGATCCGCCGGTACGAGGAATTCTGCGCGGAAATGGGCGAGAAGCCCGCGGATGTGGCCCTGGCATGGCTGCTGGCCAACCCGGTGGTGACCGCGCCGATCATCGGACCGCGCACGATGGAGCAGCTGACCGATAGCATGCGTACCGTGGAGATCAAGCTCAGCAAGGAACAGATGGACAAGCTGGACGAGATCTGGCCGGGTCCGGGAGGCGAATCGCCGGAAGCCTGGGCCTGGTAGACCTATATTTGTCAAAAAATATATCCTCCAGACAACTCAAGTTGTCATACAATTAAAGTACGTCCCACAGGTATCAAGGAAGCCCCATTTATGATAACCTGTGGGATGTCTCTTTTATGGATGCTCCAAGGTACTCGTATCCTCCAGGTGTGCTCGCGGCCCTGGTCCGCGACCTCGTCCTTTTGCGCAGGCGGGATTTTCAAAAGGATGCACGAGCCTGCGTCGAATGGATACGTCCTCCCCTGCATGTCATTGGCCGGGTAAATATCCCTCAGCACGGACCCTGTGTTGTGACAGTCAACCACTACCACCGGCCCGGGTTTGGTGCGCAGTGGTTTTCTCTTTCCATTGCTTCCCTGGTCCCCGTCCGGATGCATTGGATCATGACGGGTGAATTTACCTATCCCGGAACGTGGTACGAGCGCCTGGGGGCCTCCGGATCAAAGTTCCTCCTCCAGCGGATTGCTTATGTATATGGCTTTTCGACCATGCCCCCGATGCCGCCGCGTGAAAAGGATGTGAAGCCCCGCGCCGCATCCGTACGGGCGGTGTTGGAATATGTGAAGCGTGCAGAGCGCCCGGTGCTCGGTCTCGCGCCCGAGGGATACGATCCGCCCGCAGGGACGTTAACGAGACCGGCTCCCGGGCTGGGAAGATTCGGCTTGTTGCTGTCCCGGGCGGGCCTGCAATTTTGCCCCGTGGGTGTTTATGAAATGGATGGATGCTTCCATGTCCATTTCGGTGAAGCGTATCGGCTGAGTGTACCGCCCGGTTTGTCTCCGGATGAGAAGGATCATCAAGCGTCGCAGATCATCATGGAAAATATCGCAAGGCTGCTGCCTGTGCATCTACGAGGTGAATTCAATTGAAAAAGCTCCGCCTCTCCCAATTGCTTGTTTTGAATGCCTACTGGCTGGGCCTTTCGTTCATGTGGAATGCACTGCACCCGATCATCCTTCCGGCCGTTTTACTCAACTACGTCCCTGATGAAAAAAAGAACACCTACCGGGGGCTGCTCACGGTTGTAGGCCGGGTCATTGCCATGCTGGTGCAGCCGCTCTCCGGCGCGATCTCGGATGGATGGAAATCCCGCTTTGGACGCAGGCGCCCGCTCATGGCCTTTGGGACGCTGTTCGATTTCCTCTTTCTCGCGATCCTCGGCTGGCTGGGCGGACTGGGCTGGCTGTTCATCGGTTACATCGGCCTGCAGCTTAGCTCGAACATTGCCCACGGCCCGCTGCAGGGACTCCTGCCCGATGTTGTCCCGCAGACACAACTGGGTGTGGCATCCTCCTTGAAGACCTTCATGGACATGCTGGCCCTGATCGTCGCCTCCCTGCTGGCAGGCCGCCTGATCAACGCCCAGACCCGGGATCCCATGACCATCATGCTGGTTGTCATCCTTCTGCTCGCGGTGACAGCCTCCATCACGCTATTCGGCGTACGGGAAAAGTCAGCCGGGCAAGGAGAGCATACGGATTGGAAGGCGCTCTCCGCGCAGTTTCATATCAACTTCCGCGAGAATACCGCCTACTGGTGGCTGATCCTGGAACGGGCCTTGTTCCTGCTGGGGATTTACGGCGTGCAGGCCTTTGCCCAATATTATTTGCAGGATGTACTGCGCGTCCCCGACCCGCCCAGACAGACCGGTGACCTGCTGGCGGTATTGACCGTCTCGCTTGTTGTTCTCGTCCTGATCGGCGGCTGGCTGACGGATAAATACGGGGCGAAGAAAATCCTGTATATTGCAACGTTCATCGCTGCAAGCGGGATCATTTTAATGGTCTTCGCCAAGGACATGCGCAGCCTGTTCATTTTTGGCAGCCTGCTCGGTGCCGGGCTGGGGTTGTTCCTCACCTCGAACTGGGCCCTGGCGAATGCCCTGGTACCGGAAGACGAAGCTGGAAAATATCTGGGGCTGACCAACCTGGCGACCGCCGGCTCCGGTGCCGTGGCACGCCTCGAGGGCCCCATCCTCGACTGGCTCAATCATCTCTGGCCTGGAGCCTGGATCGGTTACAAGGGCCTGTTTGTTTTCGGCGGGATCGCCATATTGCTGAGCCTGTTTATTTTGAGAAAAATCGGCGAAACCCGGCAGCGGGTTCACGAGCAGGCCCCGACACCCTTCTAAACCCGTTCCTTTGCGGGGTAAACGTGGGGCAATCATAGGCTTTGGGTCAAGTACGCCTGGGGTCAATGTGTTAAAGTAGAACCAGTAAGGTGATTTCTCTTCTCCTCCTTTTTGTGAGAGAACCGCGGTCGGCGTCCGCGGTTCTCGCATTTAACGAGCGGGCCACCGATGCATGAATAATGGAACAGGGATGGATGACTGCGACTCTTCCCTAACCCCAAAAGGCTTCAAAATCATTTCCATGGACCGCTTCAGCAGAGTCTTATAGGGAGGGATGTTGATGGTCTTTGGATTGAATGCCTCAACCAGATCCCATGCCCGCACCCCGGGTTCCCCCAATGTATAAATAAACCGCACGATCTGCCCGGGTCGTAAAAATTTTCCGGCTTTTTCCAACTGGCCAGCCGCAATCGCCGCAGGGGAGGGAACTTTGTATTCATTGATCGCCCGGCTGAGAGTCTGGCGGATGAGAAGTTTTTCAGGTGGGATTCTTCCCTGTCGCAAATCATCCATGCATCGGGCAGCGAGGGCATGAATACGATCCAGGTATTCAGGCAAAGAGTCCTCATCCGGGCAGCGAGACAGAATAGTTAATGCCTCCTGTTGTAGCTCGGCGATGAAGGCCGGGGTATCGTGGCGCCTGAGCTCGATGCCGCGGCATTTGATCTCGCCGCTTTGAAAGATTCCAAAATAACGATTCGCCACCGGCACCTTGCTGTTCTGTCGCGAGGGGACGAAACAGATCCAGCGGTAGATCCCGTCCAGGGCGAGCGGCAGGCCAGTCCTTTCATGAATCTCATTGACAAGGGAAGCAAAGTCTGGTGATTTTTTCAAGCCTTCCTTGTGCACCCACAAACCATCCACATACATGTGCAGGACGGTGAAGCCCATATCCTCGGCGGCCTCCTTGGCGCGCAGGAGAGCCTCCCGCCCGTAGGCAGTCACGGCTTCATGGGCTTCGATCTTTCCAAAGCGGGCATTCTTATAGCCCAGATAACCGAAACAGGTGACCAGCAGCCATTTATGGGCCGCGGACTGGGCCTTGTATTGTTTGTAACGGGTATCCCATTTTGACAGGCTGAGCAGTTCGGACTTGATGGCGATCCGCTTTTTAAGAAGTGGCTCCAGGGTCCGGGGGATGAGGCCTGGTTCACGCGTGGTCATGGGCAGGCCCGTGTCGGGATCCACCCGGCCGGGTCGAATGGTCTCGGGGGAGATATTGAAATGGGCCATGATGCTTGGATACATGGAAACGAAGTCGATCTCGGCCACATCCCTGTGCATTCCAATGATGGGTTGAAAGACCAGTCCGCCCAGGTCGGAGCGGATCAGGTCGAGGACCGATTTAGTATCCTCGGCCTGCTGCTTATGCCAGGGAACCAGGATGCCTTCTTTGAGCGCGGTCACGATCTGCATCGACGAGATTCCCGTGCCGGGTGAAACCCGGGCCACGGTCTGGACCGGGAGAGCGGTGACGCGTGCCAGCTCCCAGATGCCCTCCAGGCTGTAATCGTGATACATGACCGCGTTGTTGATGTCAATGTGCCAGCGCCCGGCCAGGTGGAACTGCTGTCCACGGTGGATGACCTGTCCATAGGCGTGATAGGTCCGGGCGTCGCGGTGTTTGATGGATTGATCCGGGTCACGGTTGAGCCGGATCTCCACGCGGGCCTCCTTTGCCATTTTTAAAATACGCGGCAGAAGCCAGGTATCCCCCCAGCCGGTCAGGATCAGGTCCGGGTCGTGGCGCTTGAGCACAGCCTGCAGCCCAATCAGGAACGCGCGCGCCGGCTCAAGGTCCAGGGAGAAGCGGGAGCGGGTGGTTTGGATCCAGACCTTGCGCGGTTCGGCGTGGAAGGGGTCGACCTCCGGCTCCATGGTGATGATGTTCAGAGGCGGGCGTGGAATGTTGAGATCCCAGGGGGAGCTAAGGACCTGGATATCACTCACGTGATCCTGTGCATCGACTTCCACTCCGCAATCCGCCAACGGATAGGTCCCGTGTTGCGCGGCGTGGCGCAGCGAGGGATGGATATCTGCATCGTAGTAGATGAGGTCCGGGAATATCCTGGAAACGCGTCCAAACAGACAAGGCAGGTCGAGGGGTTGGGATACTTCCACCGATAGAACAGGGAGGAGGCCCGAGAACAGGTCCCTGCGCTCCTGGCGGGCCAGGACGGGCTTTTCGGGCTGGCCTAGAAGCCACTTCCAGGCAGAGCGCAACTGGGGCGATGGCCCTGCGATGAAAAACCTGGCGGCAAATTGCTGGTGAAGATGATGGCGCTTTCCATCCTGTCCCAGCAGCCAGAGGGAGAGGCCCGTATCATCAGGATAAAGATCCAATAGCCAGCCGCGCAGTCTACTCCTGTGGGCCACGGAGTTCCTCCACAAATTGCCGCAGCCGGATGACTTCCTTGTGTTCTTCGAGCAGCATGCAAAGCAAAATGGTTTCAAAGGGCAGGGCATGGGACGCATAGGCCG
>JBLNAU010000185.1:0-2981 GCA_050259515.1 Syntrophothermus sp. | reverse complement strand
ATTGGGTTTCCGTCAAACAGTTGAAACGAACGATCAAAGTTTTCTTGCGCCTTTTGCAGGTCGCGGGTCATGATCCGGATCTCAAACCCGGCCTCTTGCAGGCAGTGGGCAACAGGTCGTCCCAGCATTCCTGTCCCACCAATGATCAGAATTCTCTTTTCCATGGTTCTTCCCTCCTCAAACCTGTACGATTTGTGTTGTATCAGATTGAGTTATTATTTCCTCCTCATGGCGCAGAGCATCCTCCAGTTCAGGGTAACGGAAGGTATAGCCAGCGGCAAGCAGTTTGGCTGGTTGGATGCGCCGGCTGGCTAGGAGGAATTCCTCGCCCATTTCACCCATCACCATGCGCACGACGAAAGCAGGCATGACACCGCCCGATTTTTGGTTCAATGCCTGAGAGGCAATCGTAGCGAATTCAGCATTGCGTACCGGGTTGGGACTGACCGCGTTCACCGGTCCCGCTAAGCTTTGTGTCCTAAGCGCAAACTCAATGATGGAAGCCAGCTCATCCCGCCCGATCCAGCTCACCCACTGCTTCCCATCGCCGGCCTGAAAACCGACCCTCTGCAACGCGGAGCCGCCTAATACCGCAGGGATGCGGAGGTGAATCACTTGTATCCCAGCCTCGCTGGCCGGAGCAGTCACAGCCTCGCCATCTTTTTGGAGTGTGGCAAGAAAACTTGTTCCTGGCGGACTATCCTCGGTCAGGATCGTGTCACCAGAGGAA
The DNA here is from genome assembly GCA_050259515.1 of Syntrophothermus sp. Classification (GTDB taxonomy): domain Bacteria; phylum Chloroflexota; class Anaerolineae; order Anaerolineales; family Villigracilaceae; genus Defluviilinea. Next base: position 2,251 of record JBLNAU010000185.1, on the reverse strand, counting down.
GGGTAGTAGCCCATCCCGGAAGCACAAATGAGAACCTGCGGCTTGTGGGTACACTCAGCCAGCGACTTAGCCAGCAGGCGATTGGTCATCAGCCTGTTTGCCCGTATCTTATGTTTGGCTTTATCGGTCCAACGCATGGGCCAGGGCATGGTAGCCAGATGGATCACGCCGTCAAAACCCTGCAGGCCGGCAGAGTCGATCTTCCCTGCATCCGGATCCCACGATACTTCACCCAGGCCCGGCGTTGACCTGACCAAGCGGACAACTTCGTAGCCACACTCGGCCAGCAAGCGGGTGACTGCAGTTCCTAGCATCCCATGAGAACCAGCGATCAGGATTTTCATCGTATTCTCCTTTCTATTTACTGCGACTTACCAGATACCCGGGATTAATCGATACCTCACTCGAGCCGCGTATTCCTTGTAGCCAGGCAACTCCTTCTGGAGGGTTTGATCTTCCAGCCGGGTCCGAATGAAAATGAGTATGACGGTGAGCAACGCCGGGATGTAGGTCCACCAGGAGCCGAGAACGATGGGTACCAGCACGGTGTAGAGGAGTGCACCGGCATAGCCAGGATGGCGGACATATTTGTAGGGGCCGGATTGAGTGACAGTATGTCCCCGATCTGCCTGAATACGAACCATCGTTGAAAAGAACGAATTCGTTGCCATTGCCCAAAGAACGAACATCTGGCTGGCAAATGCAATTGCAACGGCCAATCCCTGCCAGCCTGCAGGCAAAGCGGGGCTCCATCCAAAACGCGCATCCAGCGCGGCAGTGGTCAGAACTGCCAGCGTACCGAAAATCGTGATGGCGGGCGCCAGGATCCTATCCCATTCTTTTGTGTTTTCATGAGTTTTGGACCGCTCCGCCAGCATGCCTCCCTGTCGGGGGACCAGCACGACGGCACTCAACAATTGTGTGACTGCGTTCATCCCCAAATACACCCAGCCGGCAATCCACAACCAATTGCCCGCCGTCAGGAACAGGAGTGCACCGAAGAGAACCAGCGAAAGGATCATCTGTACCGACCAGCGTTTGATGCCGGTCGCGATCATTGATTTTGATTCGATCGATTGGGTGGGCTCCAAGTTTTCTGTGATGTTATTCATGACCTTATCCTTATAAAGACTTCTACGGTTTCATGGTCTCAGGATCAACAAATCCTTTTTCTGCCACTCTACCCGGCTCAGCATGAATCGAAGGAGACGGGATCTGAACAAAAAGAAAGACAAAGAGGCTCATACAGACCATGCCGGTGGCTGCCAGGAAGACCTCTCTTGCATCCCAGTATGGATTGAGCATGACAACCAGCGCCGGGCCGAGGATGTTCCCCAAAGAAGCAGCAGTGCTCTTAATGCCCAGGTTGCGTGCCTGGTGCTCGACTGGCGCAATATCCAAAACGGCGGCGCTCAGCGCGGGGTCGTACAGGGCATTTCCCAATCCGGCGATCACAAAGCTGACTGCAATCCACAGGTAGTTCTGAAACACTGCCAGACCGATGAACTGGGCCAGGAAAAGCAGTACTCCGACGACGATCACCGGCTTTCTTCCAAACCGATCGCTCGAGCGGCCGAGTCCAAATTCTCCGATGGCCATGGCAATTCCATAGGTGCTCATCACCAATCCAAGCATGGAGGAGCTCCATTGCAAATCGTCATAGGCGTAAAACATAAACCTGGGTTCGATGAAAGCCCAGGCGAACATGACGGCAAAGGCGATCAAAAGCAGGGCAAAGAATGAGGGAAGCGATTCGGGAAGAGTATTTCGGAATACTCTTAAGGTGGACTTCTGATGAGAAGGCTGGATCGGTTGATCCCTTCGCAGTCGAGTTGGATTTGTATGAGTCTCCGGAACTTTGAGAAATGCCAGAAGGAAGGCGATCAGAGCCATAAGAATCGAGACACTCAGGGCTGTAGCATATCCCCAGCGATCGTAGAGAATACCACCCAGGATGGGGCCGACAATCCAACCAATCGAAGCGCCGCCGCTTACAACACTGATCCACTGCGCCCTTCGATCCAGCGGAGCCAGGTCGGAGACGATGCCATTCACGGCGGGCATCAGGCCGGCCGTGAAAGCGCCGGCCAGACCACGCACAATCACGATCGCAACGGCGGACGTGGCGAATCGATAACCAGTGAACGCCAGAATGTAGATTGCCAGTGATGCGAGCACCAACCGGCGCCGGCCGTAGCGGTCGGCCAATGCACCCATAAAGGGAGCCGCCAGGGTAGCAGCCAGTGCATAG
>JBLNAU010000184.1:0-5773 GCA_050259515.1 Syntrophothermus sp. | reverse complement strand
GGCTATTTGTCTTCTTTCACACGCTGCCCGAGCAGGGCAATCATATCCACTTTTTCCCGGTTGAACAGGATGCCCGGACTTTCAACTTTAAGGTTGGGAATGAGAATGGCGGTCAAAGCCGCTTCATAAAATGGAATGAAATTACGGGCCTTGTCGGCGATCATCACGGCGAAGTCGAAACGTCCCGCCACTTCGAGCTTCCCCTCGAGCTCATAAACATGTGTGGTCAGGCGTGCAGGCAGGACCGAAATACTTGTATAGCCGCTACGCTGGATACCCGTGGGACCCAGATCCTCGCGCCGTGCGGCACAGATCGCAAAGATCTGAGATTTGACCAATCGAACCACCTCAAAATGATCCACCAGTTTCGTCGGCATGTGAATGCGAGCCAGGCGGGCATCATGGATCTCCAGGTGAGACTTGGTTGTGTCATTCAGAATCCCCATCAGACCATGGGTGGATACCATGATCTTGCCCACAATCCGGTAGCCGGCTGTATAAACATCAGCCGGAAGAAAGCGATAAGTTCGTGGGGAAGTGTCCATGTGGATCCGGAATGTTTCAGAACGGGTTAATCGAATGAGGGATGGGAAATGTTGGGTTTTGGCGAACCCGGCCGGGGCGTCCGTTTGACGCGCCGGGTGGGCCTGCCTGCATTTGGATCCAGGAGCATGGTCAGCCAGGAAATGGCCCGCTCATCATATTCCCGCCTGCCACACATATCGCAAACCCAGGCTGGGAAGTTGGGAACCGTGATCAGCTCATCTCCGAGCCAGGTGAAATACGTGATGTGACGCAGGTGCATGACCCCACCCCCACATTCGTTGCAGGGGAAGGGGGACGTTGGATTTGAAAACGCCGGGTGTTCCTTCATCGAATGCTCCACGACTCCTGCATCGGGGATTGGGGGATACCCGCTTCATCAAGATGCCGGATGACCTGCCATTCTTCAGGCGGCCAGTAGATCAGTACAGATCGGCCGATGACGTTCTGAATCGGCAGCAGGCCCCATTGATGAGAGTCACGCGAGTCGTTGCGATTGTCGCCCAGCACGAATAAATTTCCTTCAGGGACCTCCCAGGTCCCATTATAGGCGGGGGGTGCGTTGATATAAGGTTCACTAATCACAGCGCCGTTGACGGTCAGTACTCCATCCTGGATCTTAACCGTGTCACCCGGGATGCCGATGATCCGCTTGATCAAATCCTCCTCGGGATTGACCGGGAAGATAAATACGATAATATCCCCACGTTTTGGTTCGCTGAATTTATAGGCCAGCTTGTTGACAAGGATGTATTCGCCATCCTGCAGCGTCGGCCGCATGCTGAATCCATCCACCCGGACGCGGGCAGAAATTGCATTGATCCCAAAATAGAGAACAACAGCCAAAACCAGGGTTTCGAGGATGTCCAATACGAAGCGTTTCCAATTCGCAGGCTGTTCGGTAACAGGTTCGGGCTGTGGTTGAGGTTCTTGTTGAATGTTTTCCAAAATCTGGGTCTCCGGAAAAGATTATAATGCCTTTTGAATACGCCATGTTCTGCCCTGGTCACACTTTAATGTTTTTCAAACGAATTAAATCCCGCTATTTTAGGGGATTTTCATGTCCTGCCCAACCCTGCACAAAAGCCGCCTGTTCCCATGTTTCAGGGGATCTGGGATGGATCTGGCTTTTCGGTACCTCCTGCCACCACTCAGCAAGTTGGTGGAGAGCCTCCTCTCCGCTCAGGCCGTGGCGAACCAGATAACAACCGACGGTCGTTCCGGTCCGACCAATCCCACCCCAGCAATGCAGATACACCCTGCGGCCCATGCCCAGACTCTCATCGATCTGATCGAGAATGGCTTTCATCTGATCGACGGTGGGTAAGCCAAAATCACCGATCGGGAAGCGGTAGTATTGTGCCTCTACCCCATAGGCCTGCGATTGTTCCTTCAGAATTTCAGAATAGGGATGGGTCTCGCCCTGGCGCGTGAGATCGATAAAAGTGTCCAAACTGGCCTCGATCATGGCATCGATACATCTGCGCGCCTGTTCGGCGTCGTAATGCCCCGGATGCTCACCCGCCAGAAAACGGCCGGGCTCGACCCAGTAGGACTCGGGAATCGGACGTGGGATATCGCTCATCTTGCCTGGGTCTTATTATAGAACATGATCCGAAAGGACATCCCGGATTTTGTTTATTGAGTAGGTAAGGAGGCGCACAATCTTTTCAGGATTTCCTGGCGCAGGGTCACCAGTTCGGGATACTGGTAAAAGAAAAGAATTTTCTGGTTGGCCACTGTGTCAGGCTCCGGCTTTGGCGACAGGATGAAATAGGTCCAGGATTCTGCAATATCCTCCTGCGGACTTGTGGCTGCATAGCTGGTCAGGAATTGCTCCTCGTGCTTCCGGTAAAACTCATCCAACAGATCCCGCTGAACATCCTGATTGTTGCTCGCCTTTTGCCATTCGGCATAAAAACTGCTCCAGAACTGGCCATAGAACTTATTAATATAGGAGCTGGAAGTACTGCAGCCTTCTCCGGTAAAGTATTCCGGACAGCTGGCTACGGCCTGGTCTTTGATGGCCTGATCATGGGGGTGATAGAAAACCTGGTCATCCGGGGGTACCTGGGAGGCATTCAGGGTCAGGAGATGCCCATATTCATGCAGGAGTGAGTAGATAAGACTGTACGAGTTCTCCGCATCCAATACATCCACCTTAAGCGTCCACTGGCTGGGATCGCGAAACGTTGGACTGACGCCTGCCAGGATGTTATTCCTGCCATCCGTAAGAATCGAGAATTCAGACACGAAGGTCCTGTCTTCTGGAGGGATCAAAGTTGTGAAGGTATCCCAGATGCGCTCGTGAGCGGTATGAGAGTCGATTTCCTTCTGCGGATGATCCGCCACAATCAGGTTGTCCCTGTTTCCCTGTTGGTTTCCATGGACGTCATAAACGACCAGATAGGTTACTTCCGGATCCAGGGCCGGTGTTGTACTGCCGGAAGTATCGTCAGAATTCGCCGCAGTCAGAAGACTTGGCAGACGCGCGGTACAAGCCGCATCGGATAATGCGGTCGTGTTGGAGGGTGCGGAGGAGGTCAGGTGGTGTGTGAGGTTGAGATGGAGGAGAATAAGGTATGTCGCGGCGCTGCAGGCCAGGATTGTGAGGAGAAGTGGCACCATCCATAGTAAATTTCTTACCGATCGATGGTTCAACATAATAGGTTCCAATTTGTGTCTAGGAACGTAATTGTATAGGCGCTTCTTAACCGCCCTGTCAGGAAACTTTGACCGATTGGTCGTTCAAAATATACAAAACGGATCAACAATATCCAAAATTGCCTGATTGGTTGATTTATCTGGCACTGAGATGGTGATTTCTGAGCCAAAAGAGCCTCGGGTCACCCGGTAAAATCTGAAAGATTGGAATTTGGGTGAGGACATTGCTCGTTCGTGTGACATGTCACTTGTCCTGTGTCTTTGGATGGGTTGGATTTATACTTGGGAAAATCCTCAAACGCCAAGGGACACGCTCGAACCATTGTGACCCTTTGTGACACTGCGTGGTGAAAACATGACAATTAACGACCAATACCAAAAATGGCAGGAAAACACACTTAAGAAATCCCTGGATAAATTCAAAGAGCGGAAGAGCCGTTTCGAGACCACCTCGGGCATCGAACTGCCGCGGATCGGGCTTCCATCTCATCCTGATCCCGATTACGAGGAGAAGCTTAACTTCCCGGGTCAATATCCGTTTACGCGCGGCGTCCAGCCGACGATGTATCGGTCGCGCTTCTGGACAATGCGCCAGTACGCAGGTTTTTCCACTGCCGAAGACTCGAATAGACGGTATCGCTATCTTTTACAGAACGGACAGACCGGTCTGAGCGTTGCCTTCGACCTGCCAACCCAGATTGGTTATGACGCGGACGATCCGATCGCCCAGGGGGAAGTGGGCAAGGTGGGGGTCTCGATCTCTTCCATCCGCGATATGGAGCAGCTCTTCGACCAGATCCCACTTGACAAGGTTTCCACCTCGATGACCATCAACGCTCCGGCGGGTGTGCTCCTGGCAATGTACATTGCCGTTGCCAAACGCCAGGGTGTTGATATGAAGCAGCTGCGAGGCACCATCCAGAATGATATCCTGAAGGAATATGTGGCCCGCGGCACGTACATCTTCCCTCCTGCGCCTTCGATGCGGTTGATCACGGATATCTTCTCCTTTTGTGCGAAGGAAGTCCCAAGCTGGAATACCATCTCGATCTCGGGCTACCACATCCGGGAAGCGGGCTCCACGGCCGTGCAAGAGGTGGCCTTCACCCTGGCAAACGGGATTGCCTACATCGAAGCCGCGCTCAAGGCGGGCCTCTCCGTGGACGATTTTGCACCCCAGCTTTCCTTCTTCTTCAACGCCCATAACAGCTTCCTCGAAGAAGTGGCCAAGTTCCGGGCTGCGCGCCGTCTGTGGGCGCGGATCATGCGCGAGCGGTTCAAAGCTCAAAAGCCGTCCAGCTGGCAGCTCCGCTTCCATACCCAAACGGCTGGTTCCACCCTGACCGCCCAGCAGCCAGAGAATAATGTTGTGCGTGTAACTATTCAGGCGCTTTCTGCCGTTTTGGGAGGGACGCAATCCCTCCACACCAATTCCATGGATGAAGCGCTCTGGCTTCCCACCGAAAAGTCGGTGCGGGTTGCACTGCGCACACAGCAGATCATTGCATACGAGTCGGGCGTTGCCGATACGGTCGATCCGCTGGCGGGCTCCTACCTGATCGAATATCTAACAGACGAGATCGAGAAGGGCGCCGAGCAATACATAGCCAGGATCGATGACATGGGGGGCGCGCTGCAGGCGATCGAAAAAGGCTTTATGCAGAGCGAGATCCAGAATGCGGCTTATGACGCACAGCAGGCGATCGAGCGCGGCCAGCAGGTGATCGTGGGGGTAAACCAGTTCAAAGTGGAAGAAGGACTGACGCTGGAGCGTTTGAAGGTGGACCCGGCCATTGAGAACGGGCAGCGGGCGAGACTGAAGGAATTAAGAGAGAATAGGGATCAAGGACTGGTGGATGGGATGCTGGAACGATTGAAGGCGGCCACACGTAGCAGTGACAACCTGATGCCCCTGTTTATCGAATGCGTGGAGAACAATATCACGCTGGGCGAGATCTGCAATGCCCTGCGGATCGTTTGGGGCGAATACGTGGCGGAGGGATTTTAAGAAATGTCAGGTTTTATGGCTCAGGGATCCGAGAAGGGATGAACTTGGTGCTGAAAGGATGATTTCTCATTAGAAACACGTTTGGGAGTAGATCGAGCATCGTCGGGGACGTATAGCCATCAGGTTTTGGTCCGAACGGCGATGCTTTTCATTTCTGTGCCAGGTATAAGTATATGTATCTTCCCCATGCGTATTTTCTCCCATCCTCGTTAACTTCCATGGAAGGAGAGAAAAATGAGAACAAAATATTTTTTGATAAGCACCTTACTATTGTTAGCCGTCCTCCTGGCGGCTTGTGGCAGCCAGGCGACGCCGAACATACAAGGAGCGGTTGATACTGCGGCCGCTTCCACGCAAGTTCAGGGTGGTGCCCAGGCTGTCAGTACGCTAGCGGCCTCCACGGAAGTTCAGGGCCAGGTGGATTCGGCAAGTACTCTCGTGGCCTCCACGGCCGTACAGACGGCAGCTGTTGAGGATTTCAACGGTCTGGTGGCAGGCTTACAGGCAGCAGGGGTGACGGTCGAGTCGGGTGAGGCAGTGAATCAGCCTTTCTTCAGC
>JBLNAU010000183.1:0-3954 GCA_050259515.1 Syntrophothermus sp. | reverse complement strand
CTTCCGAAGCGGCGCGCAGGCTAAACTCCGGACTGGGACCCGCCTTCGGTCTGCCCAGATGGCTTGCCAGAATGACAGAGCCACCCTGGTCCAGTACATATTGGAGGGTTGGCAGGGAGGCTTTAATGCGCTTGTCATCTGTGACTTTGCCATCCGCCATCGGTACGTTGAAGTCCACGCGGATGAAGACGCGTTTGCCTTTGAGGTCAATGTCTCTTACGGTTTTCTTGTTCATTGTTGCTCCAGGTTCGTAAACAGGTATATATGGAAACAGGTACACAGGCCTGGAGGGACATGTGTACCTGTCTACTTGTTTACGTGTTTACCTCTAGAGGCTCTTCGCCATCATGGCGGCGAGATCGGCGGTGCGGCAGGAGTAACCCCATTCATTATCGTACCAGGCCACGATCTTGGCGAAAGTGCCTTGCTTGTTGAGCACCATGGTAAAGGGCAGGTCGATCGAGGAGGAATGAGGATCGCCCTTGTAATCGATCGAGACGAGTGGCTCATCCACCGCCTGCCGAATACCCTGGAAGCGTTCCTGCTTGGCAGCTTCGCGGTAGCACTCACGCAGTTCGTCGGTTGTGGTTGCATTCTCCAATTCAACGGTCAGGTCGATGACGGAAACCGTGGAGGTCGGAACGCGCAAGGCATATCCATCGAGCTTGCCAGCCATGTCGGGGATGACCAGCTTGAGGGCCTTGGCTGCGCCGGTGGAGGTTGGGATAATGCTCATCGCGGCAGCGCGGGCGCGGCGCAGGTCTGAGTGCGGCAGGTCCAGGATCTTCTGATCGTTTGTATAGGCATGGACGGTGGTCATAAAGCCGCGCACGATCTTGAAGTTATCGTGAGCCACCTTGACCGCCGGGGCCAAACCGTTCGTTGTACAGGAGGCGTTCGAGACCACATTGTGCTTCTGGGGATCGTACTTGTCCTCATTGACACCCAGCACGATGGTCAGGTCTTCGCCTTCGGCAGGCGCAGAAATGATGACCTTCTTCGCGCCGCCATGGGTAATGTGATTGACTGCGCCCTTGACCGTCTTGCCTTTCTTGTTGACGCCGTCTTCCTTGATCGTGAACAGGCCGGTGGACTCGATGACGATATCGACGCCATTGTCCCCCCAGGGAATCGCAGCCGGATCGGTCTCCTTGAAGGCGCGGACCTTCACGCCGTCAATGACGAGCCCGTCATCCGCGACTTCCACTGCGCCATTGAAGCGGCCGTAGTTCGAATCGTACTTGAGCAGGTGAGCCATGGTCTTCATGTCACCGATGTCGTTGAACGCGACCACTTCGAGTTCATTTGGATACATATCGCGGATTGCTTTGAGCACCTGACGACCAATGCGTCCAAATCCGTTAATACCGACTTTTGTTGCCATTTCAATCCTCCGAGATTAGGGTGTTTGTGATGAAGAAAACTAAGTGATTCTATCACAAGGGCTTGGGTGAAGAAATAATGACGAATGTAACATCCAGCCTCATTCCAGGGGCCCGGTATATTCGCTGAGAATTTCAATCAATGTTGCAGCCAGCTTGGTCGAATCATGACGCCAGGGATGGCCCTCGTCGACGAGGTCTGCACAATGGGTGCGCGTGTCGGCCAGTGTTTTTTCATCGGCACGCACAAACTGGGATCCCTCATTAAGCGTCCCTGCGTAATTATCATTGCACAGGATGATGTCGAACACACCCTCCCCCACATGCTCCTCCAGGGCTCGGACGTGATCGTAGCAGGTGTAGACGTCCGTTTCACCGGATTGGGTGGCGATGTTGCAGATGTAGACCTTCAATGCCCGGCTGGCTGTGATGGCACCCAGCAGGTCCTTGACCAGCAAATTCGGCAGCAGACTTGTATAGAGGCTCCCCGGTCCCACCACGATCAAATCGGCGTTTAAAACAGCCTTCAGGGTGGGAGGAAAGGCCGGCGCATCGTTCGGCTCCAGCCAGACCCGGCGGACGCGGCCTGCCATCTGAGGGATACGGCTCTCCCCCTCCACCCGGACCTGGTTCAGGGAGTGAGGCAGTTCCATATCTGCGATCAGCTTTACATTATGGAGGGTGGAGGGAAGCACCCGTCCACTCACAGAGAGTACCCGGCCTGACTCAGCGATCGCGGACTCGAAGCTTCCGGTGATATCTGCCAGAGCCGTGATGAACAGGTTGCCGAACGAATGACCATCCAGCCCGTCGGCGCTGCTAAACCGATACCTGAACAACTGGGTAAGCATTTCTTCATCGTTCGACAGTGCCGCCAGGCAGTTGCGAATGTCACCGGGTGGGAGAATGCCAAAGCTCTCGCGCAGCCGCCCTGAAGAGCCGCCATCGTCCGCCACGGTAACAATGGCAGTCAACCGCTTGGTATAGCCCTTCAGCCCGCGCAATAGCGTGGAAAGGCCATGCCCGCCCCCAATGGCGACAATGCGTGGTCCGCGCTGGAGCTGGCGGAAGCTGGTCAGCTCATCCAGCACCCCGCGCCCGGGGCGGATAAAAGGACGAAGCAGTGTGCGGTTGAGCCTGAGGATCCCATAGGTCACCAAACCTGCGCCCAATCCTGCAAAGATGAAAACCCGCAGCTCGCGCGGCAAAAAACTGAGCGAGGCATAGAAAAGGAGCGCCAGGAAAATGTTGTTGGTCGAATGTGTACGGTAAATTTCCAGCAAAAAGATCGCCAGTCCGATCCCAAGCAGGGTAATTCCAAGCAAAACCATCAGCAGCCAGCGCTTCACCCCCAAACCAGGCTGGAACCAGCCTGATAAGGTGCGAAGATTTTGGATTAGATTTTCCTTAAGACCAGTGCCCATCAGGTGAGTGTAGCAGGGAGAAAGATAAGAGTCAATCGCGCCCCTCGCTGCCTCTCCTGTTTCCTGCAAGGATAAGATATGAAAAGGAATGTTAAATCCACATGAATTGGGGGATGTGACGAAGGCCGAGAGGCTGGGTTATAATAACTATATGAGCCTCATTGTAGCCGTAGATATCGGCGGAACCCAAATTCGTGCCGCTGCATATGAACCCAACAGTATCACTCCTTTCGCCCAGAAAAAAACGCGTACTCGTGCAAGCGAACCCGGTGTGTTTGACCGCCTTGTCCAGACCGTCGAAGCCGTATGGCAGCCCGGAGAAGTGGATGCGATCGGGATCGCATCTCCAGGTCCGCTGGATCCCCATACCGGGACCATTCTGGATACACCCAACATCAAGGAATGGGTGAATTTTCCCGTGGGTCCAAAATTATGCGAAACATTCGGCGTACCTGTCTATCTGGACAATGATGCCAACATGGCCGGGCTGGCCGAATGGCAGTATGGCGCGGGCAGGGGCCATGACAATCTCGTCTACCTGACGGTCAGCACGGGGATCGGCGGAGGCGTCATTAGTAACGGTCATCTCCTGCAGGGCTACCGCGGCATGGCAGCCGAGCTGGGCCATGTGACGATCGATCCAAACGGTCCGCTCTGTGGGTGCGGGCATCGCGGACACATCGAGTCTTTTGCCTCGGGACCCGCGATCGCCCGTTATGTTGCCGAACAGATCAAGGCGGGGAAGGACTCCTCGCTTCGATCCACGCCGAAACCCACCGCCGTTCAAGTGGCGGAAGCTGCCCTGCTGGGGGACGACCTTGCGATCTCCGCCTTTGAGCGGGCAGGTTATTATTTGGGCATCGCGGTGGCAAACTACCTCGCCATCTTTGATCCTTCCATCGTGATCTTTGGCGGCGGAACCTCCCAGGCTGGCGATCTGTTGTTCCTGCCTTTCCGGGAAAGTCTGAGAAAGAACGTATTCCATCCTCATTATTTGGATGACCTGGTCATTACGAGAGCGGCGCTGGGCGATGACGCGGGACTGCTGGGTGCGCTGGCTCTGGCAAAACTGGCTCTTGAGCTGGGGGAGAGGCAGAAGAGTCGATGAAAAAAGTGTTGGTACTCCCGCTGCCGATCTGGCTGGCAAC
>JBLNAU010000182.1:0-13006 GCA_050259515.1 Syntrophothermus sp. | reverse complement strand
CTCACCCGTTCGCCACTAGGATACTTCGTATTGCTACAAAGCACCTCGTTCGACTTGCATGTATTAGGCACGCCGCCAGCGTTCATCCTGAGCCAGGATCAAACTCTCCGCAAAAAATTTTTCACTCTTGCGAGTGTAAGTTACGGAATATTTACTGGATCGACAGAGTTATTGCTTCCTATCACTGTTCAGTTGTTAAAGTTCGGGTAACAAAGCGGGCTGGATTTTACTCGCAGCGCTTTGGCCTGTCAAGGGTTTTGGCAGACAAAAACACCGATGTCTTTGTCTTTCGACATCGGCTAGTCAGACTGCAAAACCCACAGGCTTGTGTCTCTGACTTGAGACTGTTACTCAGTTTTCATTGATCTGTCAGGGGGACGAGATCTGCTAGAATTGACTGGCGAATGCTTATTATATGCATTTCGTTTCTTTTGTCAAGGGTTTTTAGAAAACCCGTTTGACAAAATTACGTTTTCTTTTTTCAGGCATATCGGTCAGTCGTTGACTGGCCTCCACATTCGCAGTGTTTTCTTTTTCGAACTCACTTGCGGACGGTCATTATATGCACTTTGATTTTCTTGTCAAGGGTTTTTTGAGAAAATCCTCTTCAATCACATTTTTTATGGATGAGGTCACAACGTGACCTTTTCATTCGCTATGGTCCTTCTGGGAGCGGCGGGATAATATCACATTAGATCTTGGAAGACAATCTCTGTTGCCTAAGAGAATCGTTTGAGCATCCTTCAATCAACTGCACGGCAACACCCATTCCATCCTCGTTTTGGATTCACTGGACGGATTGCCTGGGCAGGCCGGCGCGGCGATGGATCTGTTGAATATCCCAGAAGGGTGAATCTCATTGCGCAGTTTTACCCGGCTGGACATGCTATACTGATTCAGTACAAGGAGAACCTATGAGGAAAATTGGCATTCTGCATCCGGGTGAAATGGGTGTGTCCATTGCGGCATCGGCCGTCCAGAGTGGGAACCAAGTTTACTGGCTGTCAACCGGCCGGGGTGAGAAAACCCGTCAGCGCGCGGAAAAGCAGGGCCTGATTGAGCTGGTGTCTCTCACAGATCTGTGCCGGACGAGCGAATTCATCATCTGCATTTGCCCGCCTCATGCTGCAGAGGACGTAGCTCGTTCGGTCATAGAGGCGGGTTTCAGAGGCTTGTATCTGGATGCGAATGCGATCGCCCCTCAAAAATCCATTCAAATTGGACAAAGGATGCAGTCGGCAGGCATACGATATGTGGATGGTGGAATCATCGGTGGCCCGGCATGGACCCCAAAAGAGACGTGGTTGTATCTATCAGGAATAGAGGCCGGAGAGATTGCAAGCTGTTTTTCCAATGGTCCCCTGGAAATTAAGATTCTTGGCGATGAGCCTGGAAAAGCATCGGCATTGAAAATGTGCTATGCCGCTTATACCAAAGGGACTACTGCCCTGCTTGCAGTCATTCTCGCCGCCTCCGAGTCTCTCGGTGTACGGGGGGATCTCTATCAACACTGGGATATAGACCAGGCGAATTTTTCAGAACAGGTGAATAAGCGGATCACGCGTGTAACATCTAAGGCATGGCGATTCGAAGGAGAAATGCAGGAGATCGCCCAGACCCTTGAAGAGGCAGGCTTGCCGGGTGGATTTTATGCTGCGGCTGCCGATATCTATCATCGCATGGCAGGCTTCAAAGATTCCGCTGCTACTCCCCCACTTGAGGAAATCATCCTATCGCTGTTGGAACCATAAGAACAATCGCCCCGGGCTGGGGCGATTTTCTTAATTCATTTCCTGTCTACCAGATAAAGCTCGTAACAAGGTGTTTTGATCCGCATATTCCAGGTCGCCGCCGACTGGTAACCCACGCGCCAAGCGAGTTACCCGGACGCCGAGGGGCTCCAGGTGCTGGCGCAGGTAGAGTGCCGTGGCATCCCCTTCCATGCTGGGATTGGTAGCAAGGATCACTTCCTTGATGCCACCATTCTGTACACGGGCGATCAGCTGCTTGATCTTCAGATCATCGGGGCCGATGCCTTCAATGGGCGACAATACTCCCTGGAGGACATGATACTTTCCCTGGAAGCCACCCGTACGCTCCAGCGCAAGGACATCCAGCGCCTCTTCGACCACGCAAATCAAGCTCCCGTCACGCCGGGTTGATTCGCAGATCTCACATATCTGCCTTCCTGCATCGGTGATGTTAAAACATTCCTGGCAAAAAGCAGTCTTTGACTTTAAGTCGGCCAGGGCTGTGGAAAGATCCTGTGAGACTTCATCCGGGGCGCGCAGAAGATAGAACGCCAGCCGGGAGGCAGATTTGGGTCCGATGCCAGGCAAACGCTCCAAGGAATTGATAAGAGATTGGATTGATTCAGGTAATAACATAGTTGTTAGGAAGTCAGAAGGTCTGAACGCTTAAGGGTTTCAGCCTTCCAACCAGGGAACTAAAATGGCAGACCACCAGCCAGGGGACCCATCAGCTTTTGCTGGAGCTCGCGTGATTGGTCGAGGGCCATGTTGACCGCGGAGAGGACCAGGTCCTGGAGCATCTCGGGATCTGCATCCTGAAGCAGGTCGGGTGATATCTCAACGGACTGGCATTTCTGGTCACCGGTCATTGTGACCTTGATCGCGCCGCCTCCAGCCGTGGCAGTGACCGTTTCGACAGCCAGCTGGGCTTGCGCCTCTTCCATTTGTTTTTGCAGCTTTTGAAGCTGCTGCATCATTCCGCCACCACCCATCTGCGGACCTTTGTTAAATCCTTTAGCCATAGGGAAATCTCCTCAATATAACCTTTCTAGTTGCCGGTATTCGCCGATAAGGCAGACAGAGAGAGCCATCTGTTTACATATCCACAATCTCGCCGCCATGTTGGATGGCCGTCGCCACCATTCCGTCCTGGGGCACATTGGGCGGGATCTTGCCTTTGACCGTTGTCACCACGCAGCGCACGTTCATATCCACGCCAAATTCATCACGGATCAATTTCTGGATTGCATCGATCTGTTCAGGCTTATCGATCTTCGAGACCAGAACATCGCTTGCCAGACCCAGGATCAATGTTCCGCCCTGTACGTCGATCATCTTGACCGAGTTCATCAAGGCAGAGAGGTTTGCCTGGTTCTTGGGCAGAGCTGATGACATGCGCTTCCAGGCCTTCAGGATATCACCGGCATCGACAGAGGATTTCTCCACAGACGTCGAGAACGATGATCCATCCCTGTCTGGGGCATTTGTTTCAAGCTCATCCGAGGGTGTGGCTGTGGCCTGCTGGTGGGAGACTTGAGGCTGGGACTTTGGTTGAGCTACCGTAATGGGCTGTGGAGCAGTAACAGCAGGAGCATCCAATACTTCTGCCAATGCCAGTTCAAGGCTTAGCGAGGGCTGCCAGCCGCCGCGCAGATCCGTGGCGGCATTGTTAAAGGCTTTCATCATGCGCAGGACATCACTGGTGGTGAATGAGCGGGCGTGGGACTGCATCTGCTTCTTCACATCCGCAGTGGCTTCGACCTGGCCAGTATTTCCCATCTGGATCAACATGAGACCACGCAGATATTCGACGATCTGGCGTGCCAGCGAGCGAGGGTCCGCGCCTGCATCGAGGGCTTTATGGATGGTCTCAAGTCCATGCGCAGGATCATGATCATTAATCGAGGAAACGATATTTAATACCGTCTGGCTGGTTGCAGTACCCAGCACGGTTTGTGCAAGAGCGAGGGTAATCCGATCGCCGGTCGACGAAAGCTGGTCGAGCAGGGAAATCGCATCCCGCATGCCGCCTGCGGACTGACGGGCGATCTGAATGAGAGCGTCCTCGTCGGCCTGGATATTTTCAGCGCGGGCAATCTTCTTCAAATTGGTGACAATCTCATCCACCGGAACCCGTCGAAACTCATGCCGCTGACAGCGCGAAAGAACCGTGGCAGGGATCTTGTGGATCTCGGTTGTTGCCAGTACAAAAATGGCATGCGGGGGCGGCTCTTCGAGAGTCTTAAGCAGGGCATTGAATGCCTGGTTGGAGAGCATGTGAACTTCATCAATGATGTAAATCTTATACTTGCCCTGCGAGGGTGAGAAATTGATCTTATCACGCAGATCCCGAACGTCGTCCACACTGGTGTTGGACGCCGCATCGATCTCAATCAGATCCATAAAACGATTCTCATTGACCGCCCTGCAGTTCTCGCACTCATTATCGGGATGCTTCGACCGGTCGGGATTCAAACAGTTCACCGCTTTGGCCAGGAGGCGCGCCAGGGTGGTTTTGCCTGTCCCGCGCGAGCCGGCGAAGAGATAGGCATGGGCGACGCGATCGGCTGCGATCGCGTTCTTGAGGGTCGTAACGACGTGGTCCTGCCCCATCACCTCGTCCCATTCCTTTGGCCGGTATTTGCGATAAAGTGCTTGTGACATATTTGTAATCAGTTCCCAGTCATCCGCGAAGGGTGACTGATTCCAATACAGCTTTAGGGAACCTGATAGGTATCCTGCTCATTTCCATTGGGGTCGAGCAGCTGCGCCTTCTCACCTGATTTCCAGACAGGCGATGTAGAGTTCCAATATAGATCGATGACGTTATCCGTGCCTGACTCGGTATGGACTCGCACCGCGCCATTGCTATTGAGGGTCAGGTTTGGAAACACAAATAGATTTTTATCGGAATCCTTCAACTGCCAGCCTGAAAGATTTACCGGTTGATCGCCTGCGTTTTTAACCGTGACCACTTCTGCATCCAGCAAGCCTGCACCCACAATGGAGACAATCTCAACAGGTATTTTTACATTTGGGTCAGAGGTAACGGCAGAAGCAGCCTGGGGGGCAAGGAGCGGGGCAGCTGGCTGTATGGAGGACAGAGTTGCCACACGATAATTCCGGTCATACCAAAACAGGATCGCTCCCGCTACACAGGCAGAAATGAGCACATTCAACATCAGGTAGAGAAGAAGATTGCGGCGGCCCATGTTCATCGAATAATAGCACAAAATTTCAGTAAATCAACCATGAAGTGATGATAAAAAATCCTGTGCCTGACAAAGACACAGGATTTTTCGAGAAGGTGGAAATTTAAGGCAGTTTGGTGACCAGGAAATCATCAAAGGACACATTTGTGGTTGCGGCTTTCTCACCACTCCAGGCAAAGAGGGCCACTCCCCCATTTGTATAGGTCGTATCCGAAACGGAGGCCACCTGCCGCCCATCCACATACAGCGTAAGTATCCCGTCTCCACAATCGGCACCTATGCGGTAGGAGCCGGCATTCTTGGCAATATCATCGGATTTTGTCCATTGATTTTCGTTTGTCAGAAACACATCATCCAGGGCGAGGGACGCTTTGGCAATGGCATATTCCCCGGCCGGGGTGATCGCAAAATAATAATTGGACTGCGTGATGGGATGCTGCTGGTAGCAGATAATGCCAAATGCCGTTGTTGGATCGGTGTTATTGTTGATGGCTGTCACTTCGGTATGGATGTTCTCATAATCCTTATCGTTGGGAGTGCTCCACACAAAATAACTTTTTGTGAAGACCTGCATATTGAGGGCATCACTTACATATTCCACTGCGCTATCGGTATCCGTACCTGTTCCCCATTTGCTTCTACTATCCGATGAAAAATCATCCTCCAAAAGAACATCGCCATTTCCGGCAGGAGCTTCCTTCGTTGGCAGAGGGGCGTCTGTCGCTGGCGCGCCGTCCTCCTGCGTGGAGATTTCTGTGACGGAGGACTGTGGGCGGCCATTGCTCCCCGTCACCGCCTGGCATGCCAGAGCAGCCAGTGCCAGAACCGCAATTGCCAGATAGACTTTTAAATCTTTAATCATCGCATCCTCCGTAGAATTGATAAAATCCTGTGCCATCCATGAGAGGCACAGGATCCATACGAACCAATAAGTTCTTATTGAGCGAATTGGGTCATTAAGAAATCATCAAAACTAACATTCGCGGTTGTTGATTCCTCTCCACTCCAGACAAAGAGAGCCACGCCCCCGCTTTTGTAGGTGTCATCGGTAACCGAATCCACCTGCTGGCCGTTGACGTACAGCGTGAGTTTTCCGTCTGCGCAATCTGCACCGATGTGATAGGAGGCTGCATTCTTCTCGATCAGGTCGGAATACTGCCACTTATCCTCATTGGTGAGGAAGACATCGCTGGCTGCCAGAGAGGCTTCTGCAATCGCGTACTGGCCTGCCGGTGTAACTGCGAAATAATAGAATGCGTCATCCACCGTCTGTTGGTCACACATGATCCCAAAGGCAGTCGTTGGATCCGTATCGTTGTTGACGGCGGTCACCTCCATGTGGATGTTCTCATAATCCTTATCATTGGGAGTGCTCCAGACGAACCAGTTCTTGGTATTGACAATCATCCGCAGAACTCCGTTGGCATACTCCACAGAACTATCCGCGTCGGTGCCGGTGCCCCAGCCAGTGGAGGAGAAATCATCCTGCAGGAGAACCTCTCCCGTTTGGGTAGCCGCGGAACCCGGCTCTTGCGTGGAAGTTGCCTCACCGGTCAGGCTGGAAGCGGCTTGACACGAGAGTGCGGCCAGGGCGAGGCAGGTAACGGTTAAAAAAAGTTTATGAGTGCTACTCATCTCATTCTCCTTTGTTGGGAAATTAGGCGCAATTTTACCGCCTAAGCCGCCAACCAATCACTCTTCACATGGACCTGCAAGCCAAGATTTGACAGGAACGGGATCCTTTCTATAGCTGTATCAGTCTGCAAGTCAAAAACGGGGCGAAATTATCCAGCCGGACTCATGGACATGGCCACCCAATCTCCCATCTGGCGCATCTCGCTCAGGATAAGGCCCTTTGCCTGCCCCGCTTGGATGACGCGTTGGGCCTGATCCTGCAGAATTCCGCTCAGGATAATCACCCCGTGTCCTTCGATCAGATCGGCAAGGCCGCCATCAAAAAGCCGGACAATCACCGGGGCAAGAATATTCGCCACCACCAGGGGCGCCTTACGAAAGGCAAACTGGCCGTCGCGAATTTCATCCACCGAGCCCACACCCAAAATCAGCTCCCCGCCTACCTTGTTCGCATCCGCATTTTCGCGTGAATTCTTCACCGAGCCGGCATCGATATCCACACCCAGCACAGCATGTGCGCCCAGTTTGATCGCAGCAATCGAGAGGATACCGGAACCACAACCGACATCGATGACAGACGACAGACGATCGATCGGGGTCTGCTGTCTGTCGTCAAAATATTTCTCCATCAGTTCCAGGCATAGCTGGGTGGTGGGATGTGTCCCTGTGCCAAAGGCCATGCCAGGATCGATCTTAATCGCAACGCGGCCGGGGTCGGGGGATTCCATCCAGGCCGGGACGATGACCAGCCGCCTGCCGATCAGGATCGGTTTGTAGTGCTGCTTCCAGGCTTCCATCCAGTTTTGGTCGGCAATTTGTTTGAAGGAAGGAGCAGGGATCGGCTGGATCATGCCCAGGTAATAAAGAGACTCTTCCAGCTTCTGGCGCGTCTCTTCGATCCTGTCGTCGATCTCAAGATAAGCCCGGACCGTGATCGGACCCGTGGGCGTGCCGGCATCCTCCTCGTCGTTGTACTTAACTCCCTGCTCCATCATCACACCGCTATAGGCAAAGCGGGCCAGAACATCGGCGACCGCCTCCGCAAGCTCTCCATTGACAACCAGTGATACTTCAAGCCAGTTCATGTTCGATGAATCCCATCTTTTCGTAAATTTCATTGATCAATGCATAATCGCGTGGACGTACATCCGGGAGGTTGTTCAGGGAATAGTAGCCATATTCCGAAACTTCATCGCTCGGTTGAAAGACACCGTCTGTAATGCGGCACAGATAATACATGGCAAACTTATCGGGATGGAAGGTCTTGTTGAGCAGGAGCTTTTCGATCTCCACAGTCAGACCGGTCTCCTCCCATACTTCACGGAGGACTGCATCTTCGGATGTCTCCCCATACTCGAGCCCACCACCGGGCAATCCCCAGGGATGGTAGCGAGCATAGGTCAGCTTGACCAGAAAGATCCTGTTCCGCTCATCGAAGATGATCGCAGCCGCAAAGACCTGGAATAGGGGCCGGATTATACGGGAAGCAATTTGCTGCAGCCAGTGGGGAAACCACTTCCAGATCTTGAGTAACAGAATTTTCATTGTTCAAACCTGTAGAACTTAATTTGGGCCTTCTCCAGGGTTGCCAGTCCCGCCTTGATTTGAGGCTCGATCCGCTCCAGGAATTCTTCGAGTTTTTCCGTGCTGTCGACGATCTCTACGATGATGGGCAGGTCCTCCGAAAGAGTCTCAAATCGAAAGGTATGAATCTTGCGGGTGTTTGCTCCAAAGCCCATCATGCCCCGCAACACTGTCGCGCCTGCCAGGCCCTGCTCGCGCGCCTGGAGAACGATCCATTCATACAGTGGTTTGCCTTGATACCGATCCGCCTCGCCGATGAAGATGCGGAGAAGTGTCCCCTCGTGTGGAAGTTGCATGGTTATCTCCAAATCCAGTATGAGACTGTCCGTCCCAACCAGACCAGTATGAGACCCAATATAACATTGGCGCCTATATTTGCCAAAGCATTTAACATCTCCGCTTCACGTGCCAGATTGACCGTATCGTTCGCAAAAGAAGAAAATGTCGTGAAACCGCCCAGAATCCCGATAAAAACAAAAAGCCGTGCTTCGGAGGTGAACGCACCACGCGCCTCGGCAAGCTGGGCCAAAAAACCGATCGCAAAACATCCAATGAGGTTGACTGTGAGCGTACCGTACGGGAAATCGATACTGCGGCTGAGGGTCTGAACCCATGTGCCGACGAAATAACGAAAGGCGGAGCCAAGTGCTCCGCCAAGGGCAACAATCATCAAAGAGGCAATTGAAGGCATAAAGTGATTATCGTCGTTCGAATTCCATCCAGAAGGAAATGGTTTAGCTGTTAATTAAATTCTGCAATAAAGTGAGTCTGGATCACAGTCAACGCATTCCAACTGGAGGGTGGCGTGGGCGATATTATAGCGGTGTTGGACCAGCTCGTTGATGCGGTTCTGGATCTCGGTCCCCGCGCTGACAGAAATGTCCTCGGTGAGGATATGAGCAGACATGGTCCGCAGATTTTGCGTAATGCTCCAGACATGAAGATCGTGGACGCCCAGTACACCTTCCAGCTGGGTAATTTCGCCCACCATTTTCTTCATATCCACATCACGCGGCGTGGACTCGAGCAGAATATCCACAGCATCGCGCAGGATTCCCCAGGCATTAAAGAGAATAAGAATGCCGATCAGCACACTGACGAGCGGATCCAGCCAGTTGGCGCCTGTAAAATAAATCAGGACACCGGCGATGACCGCGCCGATGGTCGAGATCACATCTCCCATCAAATGGACAAAGGCCGAGCGGAGGTTGAGGTCGCTTTCACTGCCGCGATGAACAAGCAAGGCAGTAACCAGGTTGATCACCACCGCAATCAGGCCGACCACAATCAGAATACTCGATTGCACTTCTGGAGGGGAAATAAAACGCTGGTAGGCTTCGTAGAAAATGCCCAATGAGATCAAGATCAGAGTGGTGGAATTCAACAAAGCTACCAGAATCCCCGCCCGGTGATAGCCATAGGTTTTCTGGGCATTGGCAGGCTGAGCCGTGATTCGGATCGCGAACCAGCTGAGGCCAAGGGCAATCACATCGGTCAGGTTATGTGCCGCATCCGTCATCAGGGCAAGGCTGTTCGCGAAATAGCCCGCTGCGGCCTCAAAAATAACGAATGCCAATGTGATCATCAAAGACCAGGTTAGCCGGGTGGTCGTCTGACGGGCGGCTTCCCGCAGGTGCGAATGAGTATGGGTATGCGAAGTTTCAGAATTCATGTACTTATCTTTTAACGAAAATTCCTAGCCGTGTTCCACATGGTCCAGCCCCAAACGGTACAAGCGGGCTACGTGGTCATCATCCAGTGCGTAGTATACCTGGCGCCCGTCTTTGCGACTGCGCACCAAACGGAGCTGGCGCAGGCCGCGTAATTGATGAGAGACCGCCGATTCTGTCATTTCCAACCGCGTAGCGATCTCTCCGACGTTCATTTCCCCATCGAGCAAAACGGAGATAATCTGTAACCGGGTTGGGTCACTGAGTGCACTGAACAGGTCAGCAAGGTGAGCGGAAGTAGGATATTTGAGAAGCATAGAATTACTTGAATAGTTGCTCAAGTGTTCATAATTATACAACAAAAAAAGAGAATCGTCCATGGACGATTCTCCTGTTTTTATCCGCCAAATGCTTCGTTCAGCCAATCGAGGAAGCCTTTTTCCTGGGGTTTGACGGTGGTGCCGAGGCTTTCCGCCAGTTTCTCAAAGAGCTCACGCTGTTCCTTGGTCAGCTTGGAAGGCACGGCGACGTTGACGATCACCAGCTGGTTCCCCCGATCCTTCCTTCGGATGTAAGGCACGCCTTTCCCCTTGATCGTGAACACTTTTCCAGGCTGTGTTCCGGCGGGAATTTTCAGAAGGTCATTGCCTTCCAGGGTTGGAATTTCCACCTCAGCACCCAGGGCAGCCTGGGCAACATTGATATCCAGGTTAAGAATGATATCGTTTTCGCGGCGCTTGAAGAACTTGTGAGGCCTGACGTCCAGTACAAGAAAGAGACTGCCATTCGGCCCGCCGAAGGTCCCCGGGCCTCCCTCCCCTGCCAGACGGATCTGCGTGCCTGCATCGACACCGGCAGGGATCTGCACTTTTTTCTTGACGGTCTTACGTTCCAGCCCGCTGCCATGACAGGTCTTGCAGAGAGTGGGAATCGTCTCGCCGCGGCCGTTACAGGTGGGACAAGTTGCAGTCTGAACCATTTGACCCAGGAAGGTCTGTCGAACCTGACGGACTTCACCCTGACCGTTACATGTGGTACACCGGACAGGAGTTGTTCCCGGTTCGGCTCCCGTACCGTTGCAGCGGGAACAGGTCTCTTCGCGCTCGAACTCCACATCCTTTTCGATACCGAATACGGCTTCCTCAAACGTGAGGCTTACCTGCATTTGCAGGTCGCGGCCACGGCGTGGAGAGCGGCGGGATGAGCGCCGGCCCGTGGAGAATCCAAAACCGCCGAAGAGCTCTTCGAAGATATCACCAAAATCCACCGTGTAATCGTGGAAACCGCCGCCCATGTTGCCAAGGCCTTCCTTGCCGAAGCGGTCATAGCGGGCCCGCTTGTCGGAATCGGATAGGACGCCATAGGCTTCGTTGATCTCCTTGAACTTTTCCTCGGCATCCGGTTCCTTGTTCACATCGGGGTGGTATTGACGCGCGAGACGACGGAACGCAGCTTTGATCTCATCGTCGCTTGCGTTCCGTCCAATTCCAAGGATTTCGTAGTAATCGCGGTTGCTCATATGTTAGTGAGTAGAGAGTAAAGAATGGAGATCAGCCCCCACATGCCAATCACTATTCTCTGCTCTCTCGTTATTTATTCCTTTACTTCGCCGTCCACCACGTCAGGCCCGGCCCCTGGCTCTGGTCCTGCATTTGGCCCCGGTTCGCCTGCGGGGGCAGCGGATGGCTGCTGCTGGTATACAGCGCCGCCGATCTTTTGAATGGAGTCGCCCAAAGCCTGGGTTGCACTCCGAATCGCTTCAACGTTTTCGCCTTCCGCGGCCTTCTTGACCTCGGCGACCTTGCTTTCCACCTCGGACCTGATCTCAGCGGGCACCTTGTCGCCAAACTCACGCAAGGCCTTTTCAGCCGCGTAGACGGTATTATCGGCATTATTACGTGCTTCGATCATGTCGCGGCGTTTGCGATCCTCTTCTGCATGCGCCTGGGCATCCGTGCGCATCTTCTCCACTTCCGCGTCCGAGAGGCCGGAGGAAGCCGTAATGGTAATGTGCTGAGACCGCCCGGTTGCCTTATCCTGGGCAGTGACCTTCAAGATGCCGTTGGCGTCGATGTCGAATGTTACCTCAATTTGAGGAACTCCGCGCGGGGCAGGCGGGATGCCATCCAGGATGAATTTCCCTAGCGACTTGTTATCGGCCGCCATGGGGCGTTCCCCCTGAAGAACATGGATCTCCACTTGTGTCTGGCTATCGCTGGCGGTGGAGAATACCTGGCTGCGGCGAGACGGGATCGTGGTATTGCGCTCGATCTGCGGGGTAGCCACTCCACCCAGGGTCTCAATCGAGAGCGTGAGAGGCGTCACATCGAGCAGGAGGATGTCCTTGACTTCACCGCCGAGCACACCGGCCTGGATGGCTGCACCGATGGCAACCACTTCATCAGGATTGACGCCCTTATGAGGTTCCTTGCCAAAGAAGGCACGGACACGATCCTGGACGGCAGGCATACGGGTCATGCCGCCGACCATCACCACTTCGCTGATATCGCCGGCGGTCAACCCGGCATCGGCAAGCGCCTGTTTGAGGGGAGCGATGGTCCGGTCGACTAGATCGGCGGTCAACTGCTCGAGCTTGGCGCGGGTCAGAGTCATCACCAGGTGCTTGGGGCCGGTCGAATCTGCGGTCAGATAAGGCAAATTGATCTCGGTCTGCATCGTGGTGGAAAGCTCGATCTTGGCTTTTTCCGAAGCCTCCTTCAAGCGCTGCAATGCCTGGCGATCATTATGCAGATCGATGCCATTGTCCTTTTTGAACTGCTCGATCAGGTAATCCATCAGGCGCAGATCGAAATCATCGCCGCCGAGGAAAGTATCGCCGCTCGTGGCGCGGACCTGGAACACGCCATCGCCAACATCCAGAACGGAAATATCAAACGTACCGCCACCCAGGTCATATACGGCAATAACTTCATTTTTCTTTTTGTCGAGGCCGTACGCCAGGGAGGAGGCGGTTGGCTCATTGATGATACGCAACACCTCCAGGCCTGCGATCTTGCCGGCATCCTTCGTAGCGTTGCGTTGAGCATCGTTGAAATAGGCAGGGACAGTGATGACCGCTTGCGTGACCGGTTCACCCAGGTACGATTCAGCATCGCGCTTGATCTTCGCCAAAATCATGGCAGAGACTTCAGGC
>JBLNAU010000181.1:0-3973 GCA_050259515.1 Syntrophothermus sp. | reverse complement strand
CGTCAGGAGAGGGCATGGTCAAGGTTCCTGCCGGCACGTATGAGGTCGGGTACTCCCCCGCCGACCAGTATCACAGTGCGGAGCAAGCGGTCGAGTTGAAGGAATTCTGGATCGACCAGTATCAGGTAACCAATGAGCAGTATGCCAAATTTATGGCGGAAACCGGAGCCCCCGCTCCCGAGATCTGGCCCGCAGGCAACGACCATCCAGTTCGAGGTGTGCCGTGGGACCAGGCAGTTGCCTACTGTTCCTGGCTGAACAAGAGACTGCCCAGCGAAGCGGAATGGGAGGCAGCCGGCCGGGGATCAGGCTCCGACCCGCAAATGTTCCCGTGGGGGAATGACGACTCTGCCAGTGGACAGGTGGCTGGCTTTCCGGACAACGATACGTATCCCATTGGGACCTTGAGCTTTAACAAAAGTCCTTTTGGGGTTTTTGACATGGTCGGGACTGTGTGGGAATGGGTGGGAGATACATATGCCAGCACCCAGGCCGGAACGAAATTCATGCACGGCGGCCGCTACGGCCTGCCCATTGTCGATCTGGCCTATCGCCTGTCGGTCGCCCCTGGGGATACACGCTATATCAAGTATGCAGGCTTTCGCTGCGCAGCAGATCAGGTGAGGTAAAGGAGCAGGAGTATGAATCATTTAATGAACTTCCGTCCGGTCGTAATCGGTGCCGCGTTATTGTTCCTCCTGGTCACTACAGGATGCGGGGGGAACGTGCCCGCGACCACCGCGCCAGAGGCTTCGCCCACGCAGGCTCCTGCAACGGAGGCAGCCACAGCAGAGGTTTCCCCCACAATGGCAGACATGCAGGGTGCAACTCCACAAGCAACATCCGTATCCACCGCAGTGGTACCCGTCTCAGGCGGAGATGTGCTGTACCAGGATAATTTTACGGATCCATCCTCCGGCTGGCCGGAGGATAAGTTCGACAATTACTTTATTGGTTATCACGAGCCGGAGTATTACCACGTCGAAGTGGACAGCCCCAATTACAAGACAGCCGTCTTTGATCCCAAAAAGGAAAGCTTTGGGGATTTCACCCTGGATCTCAAGGTTCTTACCAGCTCGAAAAAGACCTCCACCACCGGCGACTTCCGTTATGGCGTGGCGTTCCGCCGGTCCGGCGATCAATACTACGCATTCACCATTTCCCCGCGCAGCAAAAAATGGTTTGTGCTGAAGAGCACGCCCACTTCCCTGGAAGTCCTTAAGGAGGGCACGGATGAAGGCATCCACGACCTGGATACGGATGACACACTGCGCGTGGATGCCCAGGGGTCCAGTTTTGCCTTTCACATCAATGACCGGCTGGTGGAGCAGCTTACCGATCCGGATTACGCCCAGGGTGAGATCGGGTTCTATGTCGAATCCTTCGACAGCCCCAATACCCATATCCATTTCGATGACCTGGTCATCCGCAAGTACGAGGCACCGGTGGAAGGCGAACAGGCTTTTCTATACCAGGATAACTTCGCCGATCCCGCCTCCGGCTGGCCGGATAAGAAGTTCGACAATTACTTTATCGGCTACCACGAGCCGGAATACTATCACGTGGAAGTGGACAGCCCCCACTACAAGACGGCCGTCTTCGAACCGGGAAAGCAGACCTTTGGAGATGCGACGATGGAATTGCAGGCGGCAATCGCCTCCAAGAAAACCTCCCCGGAAGGCGATTTCAGATATGGGCTGGCCTTCCGGCGGTCCGGCGATCAATACTACGCGTTTACCATTTCCCCCCGGGCCAAAAAATGGTTTGTGCTGAAAATCTCACCCAATTCGCTGGAGGTCCTCAAGGAAGGCACGGACGCCAGCATTCACGACCCGGACACCGATGATACTTTGCGCGTGGATGCGCTCGGCCCGGATTTTGTCTTCCATATCAACGACCAGGTTGTCGGCCAGGTAACCGACTCTTCCTATGCCAAAGGAGAGGTTGGTTTATACGTCGAGTCCTTCGACAGCCCGAACACCCACATCCATTTTGACAACCTGACCATCCGCAACTTTGAGGTCTCCGTATTGTGTAATGTCAATGCCCTGACACTCTATGTGCGAAACGGGCCGGGCACGAAATTCTCCTCTTCCACCTATTTGACGACCGGGAATACCGTCGAGCCCGTTGGACGCACCGCGGACGGTCAATGGATCAAGATCAAGCTGGATAACGGCAGCGATCAAAACTGGGTCTTTAATACCCCCGGCTTTTTGTCCTGTACCCCCAGCGTGGACCTGCTGCCGGTGATCAATCCCTGATTGGACTGGTGAATGTCATAAAGAGAGATGACCGGTTCACGGATCGGTCATCTCTCTTTTTTACAGGCAACCTCCAACAGGCCGTTTGAAATCATTTTCGTAACATTTCAGATTACATAGACAATTTATAAGACTGTATAATCGCCTCATGCCACAGTGGATCGGTACCACGATTGGTAAAGTCCGGATCGAAAAGCAACTCGCAAAGGGAGGAATGGCCGAGGTTTATCTTGGCACGCACATGACGCTCGACAGGCCGGTGGCCGTGAAAGTCATGCACAGCTACATCGAAGAAGTCCAGGAGATGAAGGCTCGTTTTCAACGCGAGGCCCGCGTGGTGGCCGCCCTTCGCCATCCCAACATCGTTCAGATCTTTGACTTTGACACGCTCGAGGGCCATCCCTACATCGTCATGGAGTATTTAAGGGGACCCTCCCTGGCCTGGTATCTCAAAGCCATCCACGAGCGCAATGAGCGGATGGAGCCCCAGCACATCGCCCGGCTGCTCAGCAAACTTGCCAGTGCCCTCGACTATGCTCATGGAGAGGGAGTGATCCACCGGGATATCAAGCCTGGCAACATCATCCTGCATACCAAGGCAGGCGGGTCGCGAGCGATGTTTACCGACCAGCTCGATCCGATCATTACCGATTTTGGGCTGGTGCGCATTATGCACGCCACCACCCAAACTGCTTCCGGGCTGGTCAGCGGAACACCCGCCTATATTTCCCCCGAACAGGCCCAGGGATTGAAAGTGGATCACCGGACGGATATCTATTCGCTCGGTGTGGTCCTGTACGAGGTCCTGGCCGGCCATGTTCCGTTCGATGCGGAAACCAACTGGACGGTCATCTACAAGCACATCCACGAAACGCCGCCGCCGATTCTCAACCTGCCGCCCGCCATCCAGGCTGTGGTCGGGCGCGCTCTGGCCAAGAATCCCGATGAACGGTACCAGACCTGTCGCGCAATGGCCATGGATTTTATGCGGGCGGTCGGCTTTCTCGCGGAGGCCCCGACTCTGGACTTCACGCCGGCTTCGAGTACAACGAGCTCCGTTCCCGCACAGTCGCAGCCTGTGAAAGCTTCAACGGAGAGCACTCAGAAAGCAGCACCGGTTCGCCGCAGCAAAGTCCTATTTTTCATCGCCGGCCTGGCCGTACTCGCCCTCGCCGTCGTTGGATTGATCCGATTCTTCCCGATCGGTGTAGGAAGCCCCACGCCCACAGAAGAATCCTATGCCATGCCCGGCATGGGGACCTTGATGCCGGATTCCGCAGCTATCGCGGGTGGCGCGACGATCGGCGTCCTGCGCTTCCAGGATGGCACCGCGCCCGCAGACCAGGTTACGTTCACGGCGGATGGCATGCCTCTGCCGCCCGCCGGCAGCCAGTATGAGGCCTGGCTCGTCGAGGACAATGCCGAGCAGCGGGTCTCTGTGGGGTTCCTCAAGCTGGATGCCGAGGGCAAAGGCTCCATCCCGTATGTGGATCCGCAGGGGAGGAACCTGATCGGGATGTACCATGGTCTCGAGATCACGGTCGAGCCGGATCCGGATAATAATCCGAATCCATCCAACAGCGTTGCCTATTCGGCGGTTCTGCCGCCCAATGGGTTTATGCACGTCCGCCACCTGCTCTCTTCCTTCGATGCCACGCCCGGTAAAGTGGGTTTTGTTCATGGGCTGAACAAGGATACCCGTCTCCTGC
>JBLNAU010000180.1:0-3969 GCA_050259515.1 Syntrophothermus sp. | reverse complement strand
CAGACATCCCAGGCGTGGGATTTGTTTTGCAGCTCCTCCAGGCAGGCGGTCAGTGCAACCACCGAAGAGCGATTATCGACAGAATGACCGGAGATCACGTCATCGGCCAATTCAAGCGGTTGGTTGGCAAAGGAGACCAGGTCGCCGACCCGGATCTTTCTCGCCACCTCGCGGGCAGTCAAACCGGTATCCACCAGAAGATGTTTCAATGCAATGACGCCGTCATTTTCAGAGTCCGGCAGGAGCGGGCCGGGCGGCATGGCGATCACCCCAGGCAGTTCCTCGCCGCTTCCGGTGGCGTGAACGGTCACTTCGAGCCCCGGCAGCACCCGGATATCAATTCCGCCCAGGTTGGTAACATGCAAAAAACCATCCCGGATGCGCGAAACCTGCAGGCCGATGGCATCCATGTGAGCAGCGATCATCAATGCCGGACGCGGCTCCGGGCCATTGCCCTTCTTGAGGCCATGGAGCGAGCCGACCCGGCTGACGCTGATCTCATCCACGAGCGGCCGCCATTTCTCTTCGATCAAGCGGGCAGCCGGTCCTTCAAAGCCGGAAAGGCCCGAAACGCTCAGCAGGGATTTCAGGAAGGGAAGGAGGTCTGTCATATCAGGGGGAAGTGGTTGGGAAAGGGGTTACTGAAGATTGGATTTGAGCGGGTACGCTTGTATTCGAGGGGGTAAAGGATGGAGCAACGGTGAGTGAAGGCGTCAGCGTAATACTCGGAGTCCAGGACGGCTCGATTGAGGGAGTCAAGGAGGGTGTTAACGTCAGCGACGCGGTCAGCGTGGCAGGCTGGAACAAGGTCGGGGATGCGGATGGGGTAAGGGTCTCGGTCGAAGTGGGGGTGAATGTATTGGTCGGCGTACCCGTAAAAGTGGGTGGCGTGGGCGTCAGCGTCTCGGTGGGTGTCAGTGTGGCGGTCAGCGTCGGGGTGGGAGTCAGGTTGCCGGGGTTGGGAGCCAGGGCAATGGCGATGAATCCGATACAGTAACAGGGGATCGTGGCCAGTGCAATGGCAAGCAGTACAAGGCGTCGTCGTGCGCGGGCGTCTGAAGTCTCAACCATGATGGGTAGATTATAATCCATGATGATTTACAGGAACCTTTACCCCCATGATCCCAATTCATCTGCGTATCGCAGGATTTCTCTCCTATCGAGATCCCGTGACTCTCGATTTCAGTAACTTTGATTATGCGTGCATCTCCGGCCATAACGGTGCCGGCAAATCCTCCCTGCTCGATTCGATCACCTGGGCCCTGTTTGGAGAAGCGCGCGGCAAAAGCAGTGACATCATCAACCTGCATCCCGACGTGAAGGCGGCCGAAGTCGCCATCACTTTCGAGCACGAAGGAAATACCTATCGGGTCCAGCGCACCCTGCCTCGCAACAAAAGCACGATCCTTGAATTTCAAGTCAAGGCCGAAGAGGGCTGGCGCCCGCTGACCGAAAAAACAACCCGCGACACCC
The DNA here is from genome assembly GCA_050259515.1 of Syntrophothermus sp. GTDB lineage: Bacteria > Chloroflexota > Anaerolineae > Anaerolineales > Villigracilaceae > Defluviilinea. Next base: position 2,496 of record JBLNAU010000180.1, on the reverse strand, counting down.
AGGCCCGCATCGAGCAGACCCTTCGCCTGGATTATGACACGTTCGTCAACGCCTCCTTCTTTCTGCAGGGCAAGGCCGACCAGTTCACCCAGCAAAACCCGGGCAGGCGCAAGGAAGTGCTGAGCAATATCCTGGGCCTGGAGATGTGGGAGGAGTACAAAAACCGCTCCGCCGAACGACGCAAGCTGATCGAGCGTGAAGTGGACGGTATCGAGGCCCGCATCTCGGAAATCGATGCCGAGCTGGCCGAAGAGGAGACACGCAAAGCCAGGCTGGCCGAGCTGGAAACCACCCTGGAGCGGCTCACAACCGCCCGCACCGCACAGGAAACTGTGCTGGAGTCCATCAAGATGGCGGTCGCGGCCCTGGAGGAACAGCGCAAGCTCGTCAATGCCTTGAACGCCTCGCTGGAACGCTCCCGCTCGCACCTTTCCGGCCTCCAAACCCGGCTCACCGCCCGTGAAGCAGACCGCGCCTCTTATGCCGATCTCGTAAACCGCGCTGGCGACATCGAATCCACCTACCAGGAATGGCAGAAGGCCCGTGCCGGGCTGGAAAAATGGGACAGGACTGCCGCTGAGTTCCACGAGTACGACAAGGAACGTGTGCCGCTGCTGGAGCGGATCGCCGTGGAAAGAACCCGGCTTGAACATGAATATGATCAGCTTGCCGAGCAGGGCAGGGTGATCGAAGAGCAGTCGCCTGTGGTCAGCGGCCTGGAAGCCGAGATCGAAAAGATGCGCGACCAATTGACACAGGCAGAGGAAAAGTCTACTTTCCGCGCCCAGCTGGAGAGTCAGAGAAACGCCGCACGCGAGCGACAGGCCGAGCTCAAAGCCGAGAATGAGGCCCTTAAAACAGACATGACCCAGCTCAAAGAGCGCATCGATACGCTCAAGTTTGCCGAGGGTGCCTCCTGTCCATTGTGCGGGCAGCAGCTGAGCGAGGAACATCGCGCCTCCACGCTCCAGCAGTTGGAAGAGGAAGGCAAACTGAAGGGGGATCGGTATCGTGCCAACCAGGTGGAAGCGAGCGATCTGGCAAAAGAGATTACAGACACCGAAGCCCATATCAAGGCACTTGCTTCTTCAGAGAACGAGCGCGTCCGATTTACAGGTGAAATCTCCCAGCTCACGGAACGGCTGGATTTCCTAAAAATCGCCGCCGACCAATGGGAGACCGTCGGGCAGAAGCGCCTCCGGGAGCTGGAAAAGATTCTCGAACGCGAAAAGTACGCGCACGAAGAACACCGGCAGCTCGCCCGGCTGGATAAGGAGCTTGCCAAGCTTGGCTACGATGCAGCGGCACATGATGCACTGCGTGAGCAGGAAAGCGAGCTGCGCGGCATCGAGCATGATTTCAGCAACCTGAAATCCGCCAGGGAAGTCAGCAAGCAGATCGATAGTGAGATCAATAACCTGAAATCAGAGATCAAAATTCGAGAGTCTGAGATCGCGGCGCTGGAAGTGGATCACCAGAAGGCACAATCCAGCCTGGACTCTGCCAAATCTGAATCCCCCAATCTTGATGAAGCTGAGCGTGAGCTGTTCCGCCTGCGGGAGAGTGAGAACAAGGCCCGTAGCGAGCTGGGAGGGGCCCGTCAGCGGGTGGAGGTCCTTTCCACCCAGCAGGCCCGCAAGGCACAATTTACAGAGGAAAGGGAATCGCTGCAAAAGCGGATCGTCCAGCACAAGACCCTCGAGAAAGCTTTCGGCAAGGACGGTGTCCCGGCCTTATTGATCGAGCAGGCACTGCCTCAGATCGAGGAAAAAGCCAACGAGCTGCTGGACCGCCTGAGCGACGGGCAGATGTCGATCCGTTTTGTGACACAGACCGAATACAAGGATAAGAAGCGCGATGACCTGCGCGAGACCCTGGATATCCAGATCAGCGATTCGGCCGGCATCCGCGCCTACGAAATGTACTCGGGCGGCGAGGCCTTCCGGGTGAACTTTGCCATCCGTCTCGCTCTATCAGAGATCCTTGCCCAGCGCAAAGGTGCCCGCCTGCAAACGCTGGTCATCGATGAAGGATTCGGCTCGCAGGATACGCTCGGACGCCAGCGCCTGGTGGAAGCGATCAACCTCGTCAAGGACGACTTTGCCAAGATCCTGGTCATCACGCACCTGGATGAGCTCAAGGATGCATTCCCGACCCGGATTGAAGTGGAGAAGACGGATCGAGGGTCGATGATCCATGTGAATTGAAAGTTTTAAGGTTGAAGGCCAATCGTCGCACGTGACCTCAGCTTGAAACTTTCCATCTGCACCCATGTTCTATTTGATCCTTTCCACAGCCTTCTTCATTGGGGGCATGTTCATTATTTACTGGCTGCATCACCAGTATCATCTTGATATTGTCGTCGAGCCGGTTCCCCCTCCGTCCAGTGCGCCGTTGATCTCTGTCTGCATCCCCGCCCGCAACGAGGAAAGAAATATCCGTGCCTGCGTCGAGTCCATCCTCGCACAGGATTATCCCAATCTTGAGACCATCGTA
>JBLNAU010000179.1:0-3226 GCA_050259515.1 Syntrophothermus sp. | reverse complement strand
AGCTGACCGAGTCGACGGCAGCATAGGTCGCGTTGGTATAACGGAGCCCGCTCAACAGGAGCTCGATGCGTCCCTTCATATCGAAGAAGTCCAGCACGGGAGACTCCTTCACATCCCAGGCAGTCGGGTTGCGCAGTCCGGTCATCACGATTGCAAGACGCCTGGGTTCCAGCGGAAGATCGCCTTTGACCGGTTCAAAGACCGAACCGATCTCGAACATCTCGACCGTTTCCGCACGGGCATTTTTCTCAGCCGCTTCCAGGACAGAGGCGAGCAAGCTACGGCGCAGCACACGCCGCTCGGGAGCGATGGGATTGGCCAGCTCGACGTAATCATGGTATGCCATCAGGCGGCCTTCACGCTCCGGGGAGGTCAGACGGTAGCTGACCACCTCCTGCAATCCAAGATTGACCAGGATATCGCGCACATGTTCCTCCCATTCGTGCACGGGGTTGCCGATCTGCGGCGGCAGTGCATCGGCCATGCGGGTTTCAGGGATGCGATCATAGCCATAGCTGCGGGCCACCTCCTCGATGACATCCGCGAGACCAACGATCCCTTCGCCGATATCCAGACGATGTGGCGGGGTCTTGGCATGGACTCCGTCCCCATCGACGACACACTCGAACTCAAGCCGCGTCAGCAGTTCGGCAATTTCCTGCGCAGTCAGATCGATCCCGATCAAGCGCCTGACATCCTGCGGCATGACGGTAATCGTCGGATCGTGCGGCTTGAGAGGGTATTCATCCACCAGGCCGGGAGCAATCTTTCCGCCTGACCATTCCGCCATGAGCTGCAGCCCGCGCCGCACGCCCTGTTCGGCCAGGGCAGGATGCACGCCGCGCGAAAAACGGAACGAGGCCTCCGATGGAAGGTTATGCTGCCTGGCCGTTTTTCGGATGTTGATGAAATTCCAGGCCGCACCTTCGAGCAGGATATTGGTCGTGCTTACGCCGCGCACACTGGCCTTTCCGAGGCCTGCCTGTGTCTCCGGCCCCTTGGCGTCCAGCACTTCCCTGGAGGCATCGTACACTTCGCTCTCTGAGCCGCCCATGACGCCCGCCAGGGAGAGAGGACCCTTCACATCGCAAACGAGCACATTGCTGGAGCTGAGTTTGCGGTCGACACCGTCGAGTGTGGTCAGCCGCTCGCCGTCCTTCGCAGAGCGGGTGATGATCCTTACATTCTTATCGCCAGCCCGATCCTTCAGCACATCGTAGTCGAAGGCATGCAGAGGCTCGCCGATATCCAGCATGGCGTAGTTCGTGGCATCCACAATGTTGTTGATCGGCCGGATGCCTGCCAGCCGCAGCCTGCGCTGGATCTGGTAGGGACTGGGCTTGATCTCCACATCCCGGATCAGTCCAGCCACGAAGCGCGGGTTGAGCTCCGGCTCGGTGATCTCAATGGAGACCAGCTCGTTCACCGGCTGTCCTTCCGTGTGGAATTCGATCACCGGCTTCTTCAGCGGGCGTCCCGTCAGCGCCGACAGTTCACGGGCCACGCCCAGCACATTCGCATTGCGGGCCATGTTCGGCAGGATGCTGATATCCAGGACGGCATCGCCCATGTAATCGGCCAAAGGCATACCGACCGGAGCATCGTCATCCAGAAGGATGATGCCGGAATGTTCCTCCGAGATGCCAAGCTCCTTCTCAGAGGCGACCATGGAATAGGATTCCACCCCGCGGATCTTGGCGCGCTTGAGCGTGGTAAGCACGAGGCCGTCTGCATGTCCGTCATAGATCGTCGAGCCTTCCTTGGCATAGGCGACCTTGATCGGTCTGGAGAGTTTTCCCGTGCCCTTCAAATGGAAGATATTCGGCGCGCCTGTCAGAACGACCTGGGACTGCTGGCCATCATACAGGTCGAGCAGGGTCAGCCGGTCCGCGTTCGGATGGGGGTTCACCTCCCGGATCTCGGCCACCACAATCTTGTCCCGGTCCCAGCCGATGCCGCTGGTCTTGAACTCGTGGCGCTCACCTTCCTGATTGACCGGCATCGGCAAACCGGCATATTTAATTTCGTCCACTTCCAGCCCGGCAAGCGTTAACTTGCGGGCGATTTCTTCAACTGATAGACCATCGAGGTCAATGTAATCTTTTAGCCAGGAAATTGGTAGTTTCATACATACTCCTTCGGAGTGCGATATTCGTTATTCGTTATTCAATTGGGATGATATTGAGTCGTCTTCAATATTGTAGTCAACTGTATCTTCATGAATTGGATGGTTAGCGCCAGGCTCATTGGCTCCCTGCTTACTTTTCTTCAGGAATCCAATGTACCCATTGATCAATCTATTCACGTTTTCACCATCCAGTGCCAGGCTCTTAAAAAGGGGATCGGAAATATAGCCAACTTTTTGGGCGTAGACAATGTGGCTCAGAGTTTCCTCCAGAGAACCCCGGGCGATATAGCAAAATCTGACATTCTCCTGAAAATAGAAACGCCCGTGCCCCTCTGCAATGTTGGCAGGGATACTCTGGGAGGAACGCCGAAGTTGTTGATTTAACGCCCATTTCTCCTCTGCTGGCAACAGAGGCAAAACATCCTTATTGATGCGTACAGCAAAATCTCTCGCCTTGCACCAAACATCCAACTTTTCCAATCCGCCAACACTCATATAATGCGATCCTTTACATCATCTAATACCAAATATCGAATATCGAACATCAAATTTCTAAAACTGCTCCAGGAACCTGAGGTCGTTGCCCCAGAAGTAGCGGATGTCATTGATGCTATAGCGCAACATGAGTTGACGCTCGGGGCCCATGCCCCAGGCGTAACCCGAGTATCGGCGAGGATCGTATCCGCCGTTCTGCAGCACGACCGGATGCACCATGCCGCAGCCAAGGATTTCCAGCCAGCCAGAGTTTTTACAGACCGCGCATCCCTTGCCGCCGCACAGGAAACATTCCACATCCATCTCAGCGGACGGCTCGGTGAACGGGAAGTACGATGCGCGGAAGCGGGTGCGAACATTCTGACCGAACATGCGCCGGGCGAAATCGATCAGGGTGCCCTTCAAATCCGTGAAGGTGATGTTCTCCCCCACCACCAGCCCATCCACCTGGTTGAACTGGATCTCGGAGCGGGCCGTGATCGGCTCATAGCGGAAGCACATGCCGGGCAGGGCAATGCGGATCGGGGGCGGATTATCGGGGTTCATCGCGGCGAACTCGCGCATCGCATGGATCTGGCCCGGAGAGGTGTGGGTCCGCAGTAC
>JBLNAU010000178.1:0-3232 GCA_050259515.1 Syntrophothermus sp. | reverse complement strand
GCGGACACGGCGCGCATCCCAATGCGACCATCGACCCCTTCCATTTGATGTCGCATGTCATCATAGCCTTGAACTCGATCGTCTCCCGCCGCATCAATCCATTTGAGCCGGCAGTCGTCAGCATTGGAGCGATCCACGGTGGCTTCACAGAGAATGTCATTCCCGAGAAGGTCGAGCTGATGGGCACGCTGCGGTTCACCAATGAAGTGGTGCACCAGCAGATCCGCACGGAGGTGAGGCGGGCCTTTGACCTGGTCAAAGCTCTGGGCGGCAATTATGAGCTGACCTTCGAGTATGGAGGTCCACCCATGATCAACGATAAGCTTGTTTCGGATGTCATTGAAAAGACAGGGAACGAACTGTTGGGCTCGGAAAATGTTCATGAGATCGTAAAAACGCTTGGCGCGGAGGATTTCGGCGAATTTCTTAAGCTGGCACCCGGTGCCATGTTCACCCTGGGCACCCAAAAGGCAGGCCATGAGGAGTACCTGCTGCACCATCCCAGGTTCGACCTCGATGAGCGGGCACTGCCCATTGGCACAGCGATGCTTGTTGAAACTGCAAAACGGTTTTTGAACGGCCGACCTGCATGAGTATTCCATACTAACAACAGGCATCCCGCATCTTATCGATACGGGATGCCTGTTCTTTAAGCGGAGAATACCTGAAATCCTTAGGGGATGATCTATGAGTGATGCAAACGGTGAAAATAAAAATGAAAGGGAACAACCATCAGAAAACCGACAGCGATCACAAACTGGCCGATCAGCACGCCGCCTGCCTGCCAGGGACCAAAATAAGGTGTTTTTGGGACGGCCTGTGTACCCATGCCAAACACATCCGCCAGCGCGGCGAATACGGAGATGACATAACCGGTTGCAACCAGACGGAGACCGATATCGGCCAGGATGCTGCGCTGCTCCCTGCCCCATAATGCAGAGAGGCCTACAAAGCCTCCCAGGCAGATCAAAGCCAGTCCGATAAGAAAAACAATGATCTGGATAAACCCGACGATCGGGGTCCCATTCCAGCCGAACCAGTTTGGCTTTGCACCCAGGGTGAAGATCAACAACCCGAGAGCCACACAGATCAGGCTGAAGCGGATTCTTAAGTAGGATACGCCATTCAGTAATTCACCGTTCATGAGGGTAGGTTCCTGCGGAGAAATCTTAACCAGTTGCCACCCAGGATATTCTCTATATCGGTCTCTCCATAGCCGCGAGCGCGCAGGCCTGAGGAGATTAATTGTAAATCTGCGATCGAATCGATCCCGGGAGGGACGGATTGCAAACCGAAGCCCCCGTCGAAATCGGAGCCGATGCCGGCATGCAGTGAGTCGCCCGCGATCTGGCAGATGTGGTCCATGTGAGCGATCAGCGCATCCAGGGAAACCTCTTCACGGCGGCTCCCGCTTAACCGCAGCCAGCCAGCCTTAAGGAAGGTGTTCAGAGGAACGAGCCCGATCACTCCATCGCGTTCGATCAGTCCTTCGATGATGCGGTCTGGCAGGTGCCGGTTGGTTTCTGCCCCGCGCAGGAGGGCAGCACAGTTCGCATGCGTGGCCATCACGGGACCTTCATAACGGTCCAGGGATTCACGGGCTGCCGCCTCGTCCATGTGACTGAGGTCGAGGATAAAGTTGTAATCTGCCATGGCAGCGATCAGCTCGCGGCCTTCAGGAGTTAAGGGCCCCGGCTCTCCGGTGCCGCCACAATAGCGAGTCCCGGCCCAGGCGAGACCGATCAGGCGCAGGCCCAGGTCATACCATTCAGCAAGCTCGTGGGGCGAGCGGATGCCATCCGCCCCCTCCATGAGATACACCAGGCCGACAGGGTGTCCCTGCCCATCCACCGAAGGGTTGGCCCAATGCTCGATGACCGAGTCAAGTTCCTTCGTCGAAGTGATGTGGCGGAATTTATCGGGATGAGAATCGACCAGCCTGCGATAGACCATGATCTGGTCGCGGTACAGGCGGTGTGCCATTTCGGTGTCTGCGTACCAAATGGTATCGGTTGGTTCCTTCTTCCTTGCGGGGGTTGCATAAAGCGTCGAAAAAACGACCGCGACCTTCCCGCGCTGGTACTCCGGCCAGCCGACCAGTGCATCGCCGTTAACGTCCGGAATATAGGTGCCAGCTTCCAGCTGGCGCGTTTCCACCACCGAGCGCGTATAATCGCGCCCGTAGGAGAGCATATTCCATGCCAGGTCCTGATGTGAATCGATGATTAGGGGCATAACCATGAAAGAGCGTCCCGCACATTGGGACGCTCTTATGTTAGGTCAGGCTTCCTTGTTTTCCCCAGATGATTCGTCCGGAGCCTCTTCTGAAGCATCCGGAGCCCCTTCGTCCTGTTCCTCTTCCGACCTGAATTCAGCAGTCAGCAGCTTGAAATCCTTGTCTGCAAACGCTGCGGAGTCCACTTTGCGGAGGCTCAAGCCAATACGGTGCTGGTCCGGATCGATGCGGATCACACGCAGGCTCTTGACTTCACCTTCCTTCAGAACCTCCTTTGGATGCTCGATGCGGTGCTCCGCAATCTCGGAAATATGGATCAGGCCTTCGATATCGCCTTCCAGCCGGGCAAAGGCGCCAAACTTGGTCAGGCGGGTGATCACGCCCTCGACCAGCTGGCCGACGCTGTACTTCTCAACGCGTGACCGCCAGGGATCGCTCTGCAGGGCGCGGACGGAAAGACCGATGCGCTTCTTTTCCTTGTCGACGTTGATCACCTTGACTTTGACTTCCTGCCCCACTTCAAGGACTTCGCGCGGGTGATCGATATGGTCCCAGGAAAGTTCCGAGAGATGGACGAGCCCATCGGCTCCGTTGATGTTGATGAAGGCGCCGAAATTGGCCAGGCTGGTGACGCGGCCGGTATACACCTTGCCCTCCTCCAGCTCCTCGATCACGCGTTCCTTGATCGACTGGCGGGATTCGGTGCTGGCAGCGCGTTCGGAGAGGATGAGGCGGCGGCGCTCGCGGTCCACTTCGATCACACGGACCGAGATCGGCTGGCCGATCATCTTCTGCCAGCGCTGCTCAGGCGTATCGCCCGTGGACTGGCTGCGGCGCAGGGCGCTGATCTGGGAGGACGGTACAAAGCCGCGCAGGCCCTCGACGGCTACGATCAGGCCGCCCTTGTTGAAACCGATGATCTTGCTGTCGATGGTGGTGTCACCTTCGAGCAGCTTTTCGACGTTCTCCCAGGAGATCTGTTCCTGGGCACGTTTT
>JBLNAU010000177.1:0-3221 GCA_050259515.1 Syntrophothermus sp. | reverse complement strand
AAATCCAGAATATAGGCCCGCAGGTCGCGGATCGCCTGGTTGAGTCCATCGATGGAATGCCGAATCCGTTCCTTGGCTTCTGTTGGCGATTCATCAATCGTATGTAAAGCGCCGTCCAGCGACAATCCCACGCCATAAATGGCCTGGATGATCCCATCGTGAAGGTCCATGCCAATGCGTTCGCGTTCCTCCAGCACAGCCAGGCGGTGGGTGTTTTCATGTAAACGGGCATTCTGGATGGCAGCCGCTGCATAGGCAGCCAGCATCTGGATGATCTTCTCATCATCGGCGGTAAATTCGGGCGCGCCGACCTTTTCCGTGAGATAGATTTGACCCAGCTGATGGTTGGCTGCCCGGATGGGTACGCCCAAAAAGGAAACCATCTTGGGATGGTGTGCCGGGAATCCCACAGAACGCGGGTGTTCCTGGATGACAGGAACCCGCAGGGGATCCACGGTATTCATTAATTCTCCAATCAGACCCTTGCCTACAGGCGGATGAGCCATTCGTTTGATCTCATCCTCTTCCATACCCACCGAAATGAACTTGACAAGCTTACCGTTCTCGTCCAGTACCCCCAGGGCTGCGTAGCGCGCGTCCGCCTGTTCGCAGGCAACCGCGGCAATACGCTCCAGCAAACGATCCAGCGATACATCCTTGACAAGCTCTAAACTGGCTTTATGCAGGGCGATGAGTCTTTCTTGAAGCTGTTCACGAGTTAAGAGCATTTCAAGACACCTCAACTCCTATTATCTCATAAAATGTGATAGATTTTGGCAGAAAGCGCGCTTACAATCACTTTTGTAAAGGTAACATCATGACAAACTCCCGAATTTCCGGATTTTACAATATGACCCTGGAGGAGCGCCGCGCCCGGCTGGCTGAGGCGATGGCATCCCCGGGGGGAACGGCTCAGACTCCCGAAAGCCTGCTCCCGTTTAAGGATGGCGGACTTTCCTCCGAGGCCGCCGACCACATGATCGAAAACGTCATCGGCCTGTACAGTCTGCCCGTCGGAATCGCCTTGAATTTCATGGTCAACGGGCGGGATGTGCTCGTCCCCATGGCGCTGGAGGAGCCTTCCGTGGTGGCGGGCGCCTCTTTTATGGCTAAACTGGCCCGGGCAGGCGGGGGATTCACCGCTACCACCACTGATCCGCTCATGATCGGCCAGATGCAGGTGATCAATATCCAAAATCTGGAGGAAGCCAGGCTCAAAATCTACGAGCATAAGGCAGAGTTGCTTGCCGAAGCCGATTCCATCGATCCTGTTCTCAAAAAGTTTGGCGGCGGGGCCCGGGATCTGGATGTCCGGATCATCGAAGACTCCCCCATCGGCGGTTTCCTCGTCGTTCATCTTATCTATGATGTGCGTGATGCGATGGGCGCCAATGCCGTGAATACTGCCTGTGAGCGGCTTGCCCCGCGCATCGACGCGATCACAGGCGGGAAGGTCCATTTGCGAATTCTTTCCAACCTGGCCGACCGGCGGATCGCAAGGGCCAGGTGCCTCATCCCCATGGAAGAGCTTGCCTTTGATGGCTTCCATGGCGCCGAGGTGCGGGATGGGATCATTGCAGCCTATGCCTTTGCTGCTTCAGATCCCTACCGGGCAGCCACCCACAATAAGGGCATCATGAATGGCGTGGATGCGGTGGTCATCGCTACCGGAAATGACTGGCGCGCCATTGAAGCGGGTGCGCATGCCTATGCAGCTCGCTCGGGACGCTACACCTCCCTCTCCACCTGGGGCAAGGATGCGGATGGAAATCTGGTTGGCACGATTGAGATGCCGATGGCGGTCGGAATCATCGGCGGCGCAACCCGGGTCCACCCGGCTGCACAGGCGGCTGTCAGACTGATGGGTGTTAAGACCGCCAACGAACTGGCAGAGATCATTGTCTCTGTGGGGCTTGCCCAGAACATGGCTGCCTTGCGTGCGCTCGCCACAGAGGGCATCCAGCGCGGCCATATGTCGTTACACGCAAGACAGGTCGCGATCGCAGCCGGCGCAAGCGGAGAACAGATCGAACGGGTGGCTGCGCAGATGGTTTCAGAAAAGGTTGTCCGAATCGACCGTGCCGAAGAGATTTTAAAAAGGCTTACCGGCAACTAGCCAACATCGATACAAAGCATCTGAGTGAATGAAAATTTCCAGCCTCATAAAGGAATACCTAGCTCCTGTCCTGTACCTGGCGGCAATCCTGGGATTCATCCTTCTGCTTATCAACCGCGACCTGCCCAAAGTGGGGCACGATTATGGATTCTTCCTCCCGCGCATGCTGGACACGCACCTGCATTACAAGGTCAACGGCCCTGTCATTCAGTGGTACACCGCGAACTTTGGGGCGGGCACACCGGCCTATCCCAACCCGCAGTATCTTCAATATTCACTGCCGCAGCTCTACATGTTTGCGGTCAACCCGTGGCTGGCACTCATGCTCACGGTCGTCACCTACTCGGCGATCGGGTTCGCAGGCTTCTACGCGTTCCTTCGAGACGAAATGGGATGGATCAGCGCGGCATGTGCGCTGGGGGCCTCCTTCATCATTGCCAATGGCTTTTACGTGGAGCACGCCATCGTTGGACATGTGGGCTTCCAGCCTTTCCCGCTGCTTGGAATGCTTCTTTTTCTGGCATTTACGAAAAGGCTTGGTTATTTGCCGGCGGGGCTCTTAATGGGACTTGTCATTGCCCTAATCGTGAACCAGGCCGGTTTTGTGGTTCTGATCATCTCTGGTATTTCACTGCTGCTACTTTTTCCCCTGATATACCTGATCCAACCAGAACTTTTCAAGCCCAAGCTTTTCATGACCCTGTTCGTGGGCGCTCTTTCCGCGGTCCTTCTGTGCCTCTCGAAGGTCAGCGCAGTACTAGCATTCATGCGTTTTTTCCCCAGGGTGATCTCGGATCAATACAACCAAACCTATCTGCAGGGAATTACGGGGATGGTCCGGCAACTGACCGGGCTCAATTTTCTCATTCCGTATTCCCTATTCACGGGCAGCGATGTTCAGCAGGCGATCTCCGCCTTTTACCACAAAGGTGCCGGAGCTCAGTTCGGTCTATGGGAGATGGACATGGCCCTTTCGCCTGCCCTGCTCCTTCTCCTGGTTGTGGGCCTGGGATATTCCATCACCGTCCTCTCCAGGAACAGGCCTGGTATTTCTGCAAAGAAAGCTGTGGCGATCTTGATCCTGTGCGCCGGATCCTGGCTTGCA
>JBLNAU010000176.1:0-3276 GCA_050259515.1 Syntrophothermus sp. | reverse complement strand
GGCGTGGGCATCTGTAATGACAGCTATTTTCATTCCTTCAGCTCCTGTTCAACAGGCAACCCCTGCACCTATCCAAATACACAAATCATGACTTACACGAAGAGGAAAACTATCAAGAGTTCATCAAGCACCCAGATTCGTTTATGTCGCTGCTGCGGCGGCAGAATCCATGTGCATCATGACCGTCAAGTACCATCCGAGTATGACCATCCATGGCGTTTCCGGAACATCTTTTGCGCGCGGATGAATCTCTGTCACTGAAGACATGTGGAACGTTCCGCCGATTTTCCTGTAACTGATCAGCGCCTCGCCCATCTGAGTCTTAAACTCATACTCAGTGGCCCAAAAGTTGGTATTGGCTGGATATTCCCGTCCGTCGGACAATTCCAGCGTTCCCCCTCCGCTCCAGGTGTTGTTTTTGAAAACAGCCAGGTCGGTCTCTGCTTCGCTTGCGCGGATTGTCACTTTGGTTTGCCAGAAACCGACCCGCTTAAAGGTCCAGCTTCCATCAGCGCTTGTGGCAATAGCAAAGGAGCCAAATGAGCTTCGAAAACGCAAAGTTGCAACCACGATATCCCCACAATGCAACTCATACTCCATCTTCAAAGCATGAGGTTGAATCCATTTCAACTCGTGTCCAACCAGTTCAACCAGCTTCGTCATCGTCAATTTCCTTCCCGTATACCAACATCTATCCTGTACATTATATTTTCTAATCGCGTTCTTCCCATTTCACGAGCGGGCATCTGCAACAAAATCTCGCGAACTTCTGGGGTGACGTGTTCTACTGCCCAACTTACTTCATGGTCACCCGTAGAAGAGTCGCCATCCTGATTCAACTCTAGTGCCAGGGCAGTATAGGCTGCGGGGCCGACAATATGTTTGGTTTGTTGAACATCTGCCAATGGATGCGTATAAGCACTAGAGGCTGCCAGTCCCGCCGCACGAGCAGCCGCTGCAGCAGCTGGATCCTCTGCATCCTGTGCAGCAGAAAACGCCGCCAGGGCAAGGGAACGCAGCTGAGCGGTTCGCCTTCCTCCACCAGCAAACATCCGAATGCCCTCGATCGCGGCACGAGGCCGGGAGTCTGAATTCGCATACTCCTCGTAGACCGGCAGTGCCCTCTCTGCACAGTCCGCAGCCCAGCTCCCCAGCGACCTAAGCGATTCCAAGCTCAGTGAAAAATACTTGGACTCACGCGCCATCATTTGCCTCCATAAATATTCAAAACCATGCCAGACTACCGAAAGTTGCTACGTATGGCCGTATTTTGAAGCTTCCAGCGTGCTAAGGACCGGCTCCGCCCAGCTCAGTTTATCAAGGTGCGCGGCCAGTGCCAGGGGAGGGTTGGCGTATTTCCAATGCTGTAACTATCACCGCAAGGAGAAGCAGGATAGATAAGCGACGTAGATTGACGTCCCGAGGGCATTAAAATATTGACGGAAAGCCGCTATTATAGGTTCCAGCACTTTACCAGGGGGCGGATCAGCTACTCTGGCACCACCGCAATCGCGTCCATTTCCACTAAAAAGTCGGGGTTTGCCAGCCCAGCCACGAACGCCATCGTAATCGCAGGTGGGTTCGGTCGGCGGCCCCAAACCTGCTGGAAGACTTCAAAGCCCGCCTGCAGTGGCTGCCCCTGCACAACATACAGGTTCCACTTGATGACGTGCTCAAGCTGGGCACCACCAGCCGACAGAGCTGCCTGAATGTTTTTTAGGACCTGCTCGGTCTGTGCCTTGAAATCTCCCTTGCCAATAATCGTCCCTGACGCATCCAGAGCGTTCTGCCCACCGATATACACTGTCTTTACGGACCCGGTCACGACAATCACATTTGTGAATGCGGGAGTCTTGTTAAGGGTATGGGGATTCCTATACACTACCTGACCTGCTGAACTCATCATTTTTCTCCTTTCACACAAACATTCTGAAAGAACAATTCATTTTGCGGTTTGGGCGGCGCTGGTTAGGGAATTCAGGATCGAATCCAGCTTGCTCGGATCCTTCACCAGCGCCAACATATTGTTCCACCAGGACCTCTGCAATGAGGCGGGCATCATGTCCCCTGCGCCGAAGCGACTGATTTTGGCCTCGGTGAGCTCTTTGGCCACCTCCCGCGCGACCGGGTCCGGATAGGTGTCTGGTGAGACGCTGCGGTTCACGGAGGTAAAGCCGCCGAGCTTTATCCAGGCTTCCTGCGCCTGGGCGCCTGCAAGGTAGGTCATGAACGAACGCGCCGCGGGCGTATCGTTAACCATCACCACAACATCTGCGCCAATGGTAACGGCCCCTGTATACTTCGGGTTGATCCTCGGGAATGTGAAAAAGTTATAGTCATCTCCCGACTGGAGGTTTGGATATTTCGAGACGATGAATCCCTGTGCAAATGAGGCGAGATAATCCATGTAGGCTGTCGGCGGGTCACTGTACAATGGATAGGTCGAATTGGCGTCAGTTGTCGAGAGGATGCCCTGGCTGCCTCCCAGCACGTATCCCCTTGTCTGGACGATCCTGTCGAACATATCAAAGGATTGCCTGATGCACGCATCGGTCCAGGGAGTCTTGCCAGAGATCCACTTATCGTACAGGTCCGGGCCGCAGTTGTTGAGCACGATCTCCGATATCCAGTCTGTGAGCGCCCAGCCGCTGGCTGGACCACTCGGGGCCACGATGGAAAAGGGAGTTTTGCCGTCTGCGACCATCCGGTCGGCCAGTGTGATCATCTCATCCCAGGTTTTGGGGACTGTGTAGTTGGCTGCCGCGAACGCTCGCGGGTTGTACCAAACCGTCGCCTTGTTCGACACCTTGTAGAAGATCGCGTACAAATCGCCGTCGTAGCTGCCGAGGTCGATCCATGCCGGCGCGTAGTCCCTGTTGACCTGGCTCATGTCCATAAAAGAGTTGAGCGGTACCAATTTCCCTTCCCTGGCCAATTGTTGCATCAACCCCGGGTTGGGCAGGATGGCGATATCGGGGGGATTTCCGGCCTGCATGCGGGCAGACAAGGCCTCAGGCAGACCCTGTGTTCCTTCCCACTCAACGATCCCACCACTGTCTTTTTCCCAGGCGGCCTTAACCGTCATAAAGCTATCCAATTCAGGGCCGCTCCAAAGGCCAAGGACACCTACATGCGCGCCGTTGAGATTTTGAGAGGTGGTGGTCGTGGGAGCCGAAGCGGGCGTCGCGGTCGTTGGTTCAGTGACAGCCGACCTTGCACAGCCAACGGTAAAAGTTGCGATCAGCATGAAAAGAATAATAGTCAGCACGCTCTTCT
>JBLNAU010000175.1:0-4179 GCA_050259515.1 Syntrophothermus sp. | reverse complement strand
TGTGAATGGGGAGATTGCGCAGCTTGGACAAAAGGCCGACCTCGCGGCGGACAAGATTACCGTGGATGGGAAGCCAATTGCGGCGGCGGAATCACTGATCTACGTGGCCTTGTACAAGCCCCGGAATGTCCTGTCAACCGTCGAAGGAGAGCGGGGCGATGACCGCCGTACCGTTCGTGAGCTGGTTGACGCACCGGGCCACCTGCATCCCGTCGGGCGGCTCGATTATGAAAGCGAAGGGTTGGTGTTGATGACCAACGATGGAGAGCTGACCAACCGGTTGACCCATCCCCGCTACGGCCACACCAAGGAGTATAAGGTTTTGCTGGCCCGCCGCCCTGAACCGGACCAGCTCGAGGCATGGAATCGGGGAGTGGTCCTGGAGGATGGATTTAAAACCGCGCCCGCAGAAGTGCGATATGAAAATTCCCAGGGAAAGGGCGCCTGGGTCCGTGTCGTGATGGGAGAAGGACGTAAGCGGCAGATCCGGGAAATCTGCAAACAGCTCGGCCTGCCGGTGGTCCGCATCGTGCGAATCCGGATCGGGAGTCTGCGCCTGGGGAACTTGAAGCCTCGCCAGTGGCGCTATTTAACCTCCAAGGAAGTGGATGAACTCAAGCAGCCCACGCAAGGTCGTAAAATACAATAGTTTTTGGCTATTGCACTCTTAATACGCATTTCCTGCTCCGCCCTGGCGGAGTTTTTATTTAAAGGTCACCACGATCTCATGGTTTTTGCCATCCTCGTGCAGCGGAATTCTACGTTCCGGTAACGTCTGTCCATCCATTTGGATCTGCCGGATTTCGGCTGCACTGCCAGTGGCATTCTCGATGCGAATATGATATTGGCTCCGGCCGAAGCGGTAATTGACCTGATAACCCTTCCAGTCGGGCGGGATGCAGGGCTGGATCTCCAGGTGGTCTGCGACGCGGGTGATGCCGAGCAGGCGCTCCACGCCCAGGCGGTACATCCAGCTTGCCGAGCCGGTATACCAGGTCCAGCCGCCGCGGCCGTTATGAGGCGGGGTGCTGTATACGTCGGCCGAGATGACATACGGCTCGACGCGGTATTGCTCGACTTTTTGGGATGTGTTCGCATGCAGGATCGGATTAATGAGCTGGAATAACTCATGAGCCCGGTCAGCCTGGCCCAGATCGGCGAAAGCCCAAATGGCCCACAGGGATGCATGGGTATATTGTCCGCCGTTTTCACGAATACCGGGTGGATAGCCCTTGATATAACCGGGGTTGCGCGGCGTTTTATCGAACGGAGGCGTGAGCAGCTCGATCAGTTCATCCTTCTTGTCAACCAGACGGTCATACACCGCCTCCATGGCACGTGCCGCTCGTGCAGGAGTCCCGCCGGTGGAGATCACCGACCAGGATTGGCCCAGGGAGTCGATCTGGCAATCGATATTCTGCCTGGAGCCCAAAGGATATCCGTCGTCATAATAAGCCCGGCGGTACCAGTCACCGTCCCAGCCGGCGGTCTCGATGGCGCTGAAGATTTTACGCGCCTGGTCTTGATATTCCTTTACACGGTCAGGATCGTTCATGCGCTGGCTGATCTTTGTAAAATCGATCATTGTTTTGCCAAGGAACCAGCCGAGCCAGATGCTCTCGCCTCTGCCTTTGGCGCCTACATTGCTCATCCCATCGTTCCAGTCATGGGCGCCCATCAGGGGAATGCCGTGGATGCCGGCCGTTGTACCCTTGGAGATGGCGCGGCAGCAATGCTCGTAAAGAGTTGCCACAGAGCCTTGGGGGAATTGTCCGTAACGCTCGTGTTCCTCGGCTTTTAGCGGCTCCGCCTTCAGGAATGGGATCTCTTCCTGAAGGATGGAGTCATCTCCGGTGGCCTGCACATAATGAGCGGTAACAAAAGGCAGCCAAAGCAGATCGTCAGAACAGCGGGTGCGGATGCCGCGTCCAACAGGCGGGTGCCACCAATGCAGCACGTCGCCCTCTTCAAACTGGTAGCGTGCTGCATCGAGCAGGTGACGGCGCAGCACATCCGGCTGGGTATGTACATAAGCCAGCGCGTCCTGCAGCTGGTCCCGAAATCCAAAGGCGCCGCTGGATTGATAAAAGCCCGTCCTTCCCCAGAATCTTGCCGACAGCGATTGGTACAACAGCCAGCGATTGAGAAGCAGGTCCATGGCTTTATCAGGAGTATCCACCTGGATCTGCTCCAGAAGTTCCTCCCAAAAGGTGCACATCTCATCCCAGGCTGCCTGGACGTTTTCAATGTTTTGATAATGACCGATCAACTGTTCGGTCTCTGCTCGGTCATTTCCCTGCCCGAGCAGAAAGGTCACTTCCTTGGTTTCACCGGGCCGCAGCCAGAGCAGGACATTCATGGCTGCACAGGGATCCATACCGGCCTCTACGTGGGAGGTCAAACCCACGCGCTCGAGAGCGGCGGGCCGGGCATAGCTGCCGTGGTTCCCCAGGAATTCGAGGCGGTTGGTCGTCATGCCGTTGGGCTCACGCGTGCTTGCAAGGAAGGCGATCGAGCTGGAAAAATCCTGGTTATAGGGATTCCGGGCCAGAAGCGCAAAGTGATTGGCATCGAACTCAGGGATAATGAAGGGCCTTGTGTATTCCGGAGTCGTCCCGAGCACCCATTCGGCGAAGTAGGTGGTGTTGATCCGGCGCGTGCGTCCGGTCCGGTTTTCCAGCTTGACCTGGACGATCTTGACCGGGTCGTTGGCTGTCACAAAAACGCGGACGCTTTGGACCAGTCCATGGCTGGCATGTTCAAAAATGGAATACCCGGCTCCGTGGCGGACCAGGTAAGGCGCATCCGCCCGGGCTGGCAGGGGAGTAGGCGACCAGATCTCACCGCTATCCTCATCCCGCAGATAGACCGCTTCTGACGGCTCGTCACTGACGGGGTCGTTCCGCCAGGGACTGAGCCGGTTCTCTCCGCTGTTACCGGCCCAGCTGTAGCCCATCCCACCTTCGGAGAGGATGCAACCGAAGCGGGGTGTGCCGATCACGTTCACCCAGGGCGAGGGAGTCCATTGATTGGGGGCCAGGTGGATCACATACTCGCGGCCATCCGGCGTAAAGCCTCCAAGCCCGTTATCGAACTGCAGATCCTCCGGCCTGCGGATCGGATCGATCTCATCTGCCGCCGGCTCCTCGATCGGAACAAAGCGCGGCAGGCGGACGGGATTCGCATCCAGCCGCGCCAGCTGCTCATCCAATGGCCCCGACTCGCCGTCCAGGATGACGCGGGCCGCCGTATGCAGCAGGATTCGCTCTGCATCGTTGATCTGGTCCTCGCGCAGGATGAAGATGCCTCCGCGCTTGTTGATTTGGTCTCCGTTGCCGCTCTTGCTGATGGCCCTTAGGATCCTGCCATGCAGCCCCTGGTCATATCCACTTTCGAGACGATTGACGATCACCAGATCGATCTTCAGCCCGCGCCGGCGCCAGTAGGTGTAGGCCTGTAAAACCTCCTGCAACAGTTTCAAATCCGCATCCTCCTTCAGCTTGACCAGCAGGATGGGGAAATCCCCGGAAACGGCAAACGCCCAGAGACCCGCCTGGCCCAGTGTGTTGGATGCCAGCAATCCGGGGTCTGCACGCAGGGCAGGGGATGGATACAACAGCGGCGAGAGAAGCTTTTCAAAGCGCTCGATCTTCCTGGAGGTTATGTTCAGCTGCGTGAGCTCTTTTCCCGCCTCGGTCCGTGAATCGGCGAGGGCCCGGCCAATCTGTGACCAGCGCCGGTACCGGTACGCCAGCTGGAGCGCCTCCCGGCGGGATGGCGCAGCGACCGTAATGAATGCCAGTTGAGCTGTTTCATAAGCGGAAAGGGCTACCTCAGCCTGCAAAGCGCAAATCGGATCCAGAGTGGCTCCGGTTGTACCGGATAGGACTGAGGACTCATTCCGCACGGTAAACACGGCTGGACGCCTGTCCGTTCTGCCGCGTCCCAGGAAAAGTTTGCGATCGGTTTCATACCCGGCCAGTTCCACGTTATCACGGCTGCTGGTGAAGAAGTGCACCAGGTAGACCGGCTTTTCATCGGCGGAGCGGGGTCTTCTATGAAAAAGAAGACATTTTTCCTCCGGGAGATATTCGCTTTCGATGAACATCTTATTAAATGCAGGATGCCGCTGGTCAATGGACTGTTGGGCGAGGATCGGCTCGGAATAACTGGTAAAGG
>JBLNAU010000174.1:0-3162 GCA_050259515.1 Syntrophothermus sp. | reverse complement strand
TGAAATTCCAAGCGGTTACGACATTACCCAATATGTTTCTGAACGGATCTACGCGACCGCGGCAGATGGCAAACTGATCCCCCTCTCGCTCGTCCATAAAAGGGACCTGGCGCATGACGGGAGCAATCCGACTCTGCTGTATGGATACGGGGCTTACGGCTCGGCCATCGATGCGGACTTTAACTCCCGGCTCCTTTCCCTGCTGGACCGTGGATTTATTTTCGCCATCGGACACGTGCGCGGCGGCACCGACATGGGCCGTGCCTGGTACGAGGACGGCCGGTTGTTCAACAAGAAGAACTCCTTTACTGATTTTATTGCCTGCGCGGAACACCTGATCAGCGCAGGCTACACCTCCCGCGAAAAGCTCGCCATTACCGGCGGCTCCGCAGGTGGATTGCTGGTCAGCGCCTGTCTGACGATGCGGCCCGATCTCTTTAAGGCGGTCATCGCCAAAGTCGCCTTCGTGGACGTGGTTACCACCATGAGCGACCCGACCATTCCGCTGACAGCTCTTGAATACGATGAATGGGGCAACCCGGAGAACCTTGAGTTTTACAAATACATGATCTCCTACTCGCCGTATGACAACATCCGTGCCACGGAATATCCCCATATGCTCATCACCACCGGGCTGAACGATCCGCGCGTCGCCTATTGGGAGCCGGCCAAGTTCGCCGCCAAATTGCGCGAGATGAAAACCGACGAGAACCTGCTGCTCCTGCAAACGAATTTTTCATCCGGTCATGCGGGGGCCAGCGGGCGCTACGACAACCTCAAGGAGGTCGCCGTTGATTTTGCTTTTTTGATCGACAGGTTGTGCGGCCACACCGCCCCGGCGGATCCATGTCAGGAAGTCATTCACTCGATCCAACTACAGGAGGCAGCAGGTATAATTCGACAAGACTTATCCGTTATTCCAGAGAGGTGAGAGAATGGACCGCTATCTTGTCGAATCCCCCCATGAGGCCGGTGACTGTGATGCGATCATCAAGGAAATCCATGCCGCCGGTTATCTCCACTACTTCGAATGGGGCTGCCACGATGACACCCATTGTGGATGGGCGATCATCGAGACCGACAACCGCGAACATGCCAGGCAGATCGTCCCCTGGAGGATACGCGAGAAGGCCCGCATCGTAAAGCTTGAAAAATTTGGAAGCAAGAACAAGGAACAAGCCACCGGTCACTAGAAAAACAAAAAGGCATCCCAGGAAATCTGGGATGCCTTTTTGTTTACCAACTAAGGTAGGGTTCCCGCTCAATCAGGCAGCGGGAGATGGAAAGCGCGCTGGACAAAGACAGCCATGTCCCCACGGTTGATATAATCCTGTGGGCAGTAGTACCGCAAGCCCTGAACCACCTTGCAGCCCGAGGTGATCCCGTCATTGTATAGCTGCTCGATGAAGGGCGTGTACGCTCCCAGGCCCGGATATGGGACATCCGCGAACATGCCGGTCGGGTTGGGTGCCGGTGTGAAGTTGCCCAGCGCCCGCTCGATGAAAACAGCGGCCTGTCCACGTAATACGTAGTTAAGAGGGCAATACTTCAAGGGAGACAGCGAGCAGCCGCCCGAAATCTTATCGTTATAGAACTGTTCGATGAACGGCGTGAATGCCTCCTGGCCTGGATAGGGAACATCCGCGAACATGCCTGTCGGGTTGGGTGTCGGTGCGAAGTTGCCCATGCCACGTTCGATGAAAACTGCTGCATATGCACGCGTAACAAAGCTATCCGGACAGTATTTCAAAGGAGACGCAGAGCAGCCGCCAGTCACGCCGTATGCCCAGATCGCCTGGATGTAATCCAACTTCGGATGCCCCGCCGGCACATCTGCAAACGGCGACAGGACCTCCGCGCTCGCGTCAACCGATCCGTTGGCTGTCTCAGCACCGGGGGCGCTGATCGAGTAGGCAGAGCTGGCAAGCGTAAGCGGTAGGCCTACCTTCTTCAGCTTATCCACCTGGACAGTTATGGTAAAGGATCCACCACTGTCTGCGTTAATGGAGCCCAGGTCACAGGTCACAACGCCAGCATTTGACGTGCAGGTTTTATCCGAAGAGACAAACGTGGTGTGCGGGGGCAGGGTCAGGTCTACGGTAGCATTGCTGACCGCCATCGTGGAGGTGTAGTTCAGGGTATAGATATACTGATCGCCCGGCTTCACGCTCGCTGCTCCGGAGGCTGTCAGGGCAAAAGGCGTTTGGGCGGTCACAGCAATCGTCAGCGGAGGACCTGCTACCGGTGGAAAGCCGGTTGCAGAAACTGTGTAGTTATCAAGGACTACGTTTGTACCAGCGGCAGCCGGGTCGATGGTGCCGGTGACCGTGAAGCTGCCCGAGCCGCCAGACGCAACGCCGGTGAAGTTGCAGGTCACCGGCGCCGTCCCGCTGCAATTCGTCGTATCGCTCACGCTTGTAAAAGTCACATTCGTCGGAGGGTTGATGACAGCCGTCAGATCAACCAAACTGCCCGTATTGTTATTATAAGTAAACGTGTACGTGATATCCGAGCCGGCAGCGGCTGTTGCAGGCCCGGTCGCCTGGATGCTGAGGCCTGATTCGATAGGAGGATTATAAGGATCGAAAACTTCATCCACATAAGCATAGCCGGGATGCCCGCCCAGCGCACAGCCAGCCGCAGTGATCTCCAGGCGGATCTTGTCCCCCGCCTGCACCGGGTGCTCCGCACTCGATACCAGGTCCACCTTCGTCCAGTCTATGTACTGCCACACATCCCCCTCCTTGCCAAAGGCAACCCCGTTCTGCCAGCCCTTGCCCGCCTCACCCACATAGGTCGAATAATCGAACACCACATCGTCGTTATGGCTGCTGTTGATCGCCCGCACACGGAAATAAGGCAGCTCGTCCGTATCGTGCTGGTGCGGAAGCGGCTTCACCATCACCGCTGCGTACTCGAAGCTCACATGGACCTGGCCGTCCGTTCCAAGTACCGCTGCTATCTCCTGCGAGACGGTATTCCCGTTCCGGCTGTGATTGGCCCCGTTGTAGGACAGCTCGCTGTTCACCCGCAGAGAATAGCTGCCTTCAAACGGGTATTTCAGCTTCCCACCCGTGTTGGCATCCGAGAGGCTGAGTGCCGTCACGCCCGGACCGCCGACAATGCTGCTCAGGTCGGCTCCTTCACTGCCGGGTGGCTGGT
>JBLNAU010000173.1:0-5081 GCA_050259515.1 Syntrophothermus sp. | reverse complement strand
CCCTCATGACTTGCGCCGAACCTATGCCCAGCTAGGTTATAACGCGGGCGTGCCTATAACCCAAATCTCTGTACTGCTGGGACATGCCAGTGTAAACACTACCCAACGTTATTTGAACTTGAACCTTGACCTTGAAACTACAGCCAGCGACTTTATCCCGCTTGCAGGATGAACCTTAAAGAAAACTTTACCAAAACAAAAAGAGAGTAGCATAACTACTCTCTTTTTGTGTAAGTGGGCACTCCGGAAAAGTGACCGCTTACCTACCTTACCCAACTCTACGCGGGCCGGGTAAAAGTACGGTGTCGGGGCGAGAGGATTTGAACCTCCGACCTCTTGCACCCCATGCAAGCGCGCTAGCCGGGCTGCGCCACGCCCCGATTCGGCTGGCAGGGCAGTATTATAGTCGTGTTTGAATAATTCTGCAACACAATGACATTAGCGTTTGATTATGTTAAAATACAATCTGGAAGTAAAATGCTGATTTAATAAACCAGCATAGATTAATACGCAGTTAAACCGGTGGAGTTCCCATGCCTGAGATGATTGAAGTCCAGATTGACAGTGTGCGCGTCCATTTGATGACCCCGCAGAGACTGGTGGTTTTGAAGCAAATGGACTCGGAGCGGTACCTCCCCATCTGGGTCGGTCCTTATGAAGCCGAAGCGATCACTGTTGCCCTGCAGGAAGTGGAAATGGTCCGCCCGCTGACACATGATCTCTTGAAGAATGTCTTCGGCGCGTTCAACGCCCGCATTACCCGTATCGAGATCGTCAAGCTACAGAATGAGATTTTTTACGGAAGCATTATCGCTGAGCTGAACGGCAAGGAGATCCATGTTGATTCGCGGCCGTCGGATGCCATTGCCCTGTCGGTCCGTGCCCATGTGCCGATCCTCGTCCACCCGAGTGTGATGGAGGAGGCAGGCATTGTCCCCGAGCAGGATATGCCCGAGGGCGAGGCCGCCGAGGAACCTGAGAAGAACGAGCCCGCTCCCCTTTCGGAGGAGAGCACTGAGCGCCTTTCCATCTTTGAGGATTTTCTGGAGAAACTCGACTTCGACAAGCCTGAGGACGACGGCAAGACCGACGATGACGAGTCACCGGACGACCCGACCAAACCAAGGAATAAATGACAGACAGCCTGCCGAACGATTTCCCGTACGGGAACGAAAAATCCCCCGCCCCCACCACGTCAACGGCAGTCCCGCACAGCCGTGAAGCCGAAGAAGCCGTCGTTGGGGCGGTTTTCATTAACTCTGAAGTCTATTACGACATCGCCCAATTTCTCAGCGCGGACGATTTCTATATTCACCGTCACAAGTGGATCTGGGAATGTTTTACCAGCCTGCACGAGCAGCGCATCCCCATTGACCTGCTGACTGTTTCGGATGAACTCGAAAGGCGCGGCCAACTGGCTGAGATCGGTGGACCTGCGTATTTGACCTCCCTGGTCAACCAGGTGCCCTCCTCGCTCAATGCCGAGTCCTATGGCCGCATCGTGGAGGGATATGCCGTCCGCCGCAAGATGATCAATGCCGCCAACCAGATCGCTTCGATCGCCTACAACGAGCGCACCAGCGTGGACGATGTGATGGACGAGGCCGAGAAGGCGGTCTTCAACGTCAGCGAGCGGCGGCTCAAGCATGACCTGCAGCCGATCTCGTCGGTGTTGAGCGATTATTACGATCGCATCGATGATCTCGCCAAGCGCCCCGACGACATCCACGGTGTGCCGACCGGTTTTGTGGACCTCGACAAGATGCTGACCGGCCTGCAGCCCTCCGACCTGTTGATCATCGCCGGACGCCCGGGCCAGGGCAAGACCGGCTTCCTGCTGTCGATCGCCAAGAATGCCGGGCTGACCCACAAGAAACATGTCGCCATATTCTCGCTGGAAATGTCGAACGAGCAGGTGGTGCAAAGGCTGATCGCCCAGGAGACCGGAATCGACTCCCAGCGCCTGCGCACCGGAAAACTGCAGGACCAGGAGTGGCCGCTCTTCACCCACGCCATCGAAGTCTTTGGCGACACGCATATCTACCTCGATGACACTCCCGCCATCACCCCGCTCCAGCTGCGGACCAAATGCCGCCGCCTGCACATGGAGTTCGGTCTCGACCTGATCATCATCGACTACCTTCAGCTCATGGGCGGTGACACACGCAACGACAACCGTGTGCAGGAAGTGTCGTATATCTCACGTAACCTGAAGATCCTGGCGCGTGAGTTGAATGTCCCGGTGCTGGCTGCCGCACAGCTCTCGCGCGCCGTCGAGCAGCGCTCGGACAAACGGCCGGTGCTTTCCGACCTCAGAGAGTCGGGATCCCTGGAACAGGACGCGGATATCGTCATGTTCATCTACCGGCCTGACCAGTACGAAAAGGATACGGTCAAGCAGAACGTGGCCGAGATCATTATCGCCAAACATCGCAATGGTCCCGTCGGAAGTGTGGAATTGGTGTTCCGCGGCGCGCTGGCGAAATTCGAGAATGCCGCCACGCGGGTGTTCAGGCCAAACGAGTAAGGACGGGCATCTGCCTGTCCCCACATCTAATGAACAAATTCAAAGGCTTTACTGAATCAGAAACATTCTCCATCATCCCCGACGCATTCTTTCATCAGCTTCTAAAGCAGATCGAGGATGTGGCGGAGCTGAAGGTTACTTTATATTTGATCTGGCGCATCGAGCACATGGAGGGGCCGTTCCGTGTCCTGAGCAAAATGGATTTCAATGTGAAGGACCTGGGGCTCGCCGCTGAGGAAATCACCTCCGGGCTGGACAAGGCCGTCAAGCGCGGGACGCTCCTCAAGGTCCAGAAAGAGGCGATGGTCTATTTCCTGCTTAACTCCCCCAGAGGCCGGGCAGGCGCGGCCGCCATCGAGAACGGGCAGTGGAATCCCAAAACAGGAGTCTCCGCGCCGCCTGTGGAGCGTCCCAATATATTCAAGTTATATGAGGAGAATATCGGTCCATTGACACCGTTGATCGCCGACGCATTGAAGGACGCTGAGGCGACGTATCAGCCGGAATGGATCGCCGAATCCATTGAGCTGGCGGTTAAGAACAACAAGCGCAGCTGGAGATATTGCGAAGCCATTTTGAAACGATGGAAGGAAGAAGGCCGTGCCGAAAAGCAAGATAGACGAGACGCTGAAAAAGATCGCAACCGGTACATCCAGGGCGAATACGCCGACTACATCGAGCACTAGTCTCGGCGACCCGAACTGTCCATTCTGCGGCGGACAGGGCTATCTGCGCCTCGACGTTCCGGTGAGCGACCCGAGATTCGGCAAGCTGGAGATCTGCGTCTGCCGCCAGCGGGATGTCAGCGACCAGGTGCGCGAGCGCCTGTATTCGCTCAGCCGCCTGGACGAGTTGAAGGGCCTCACCTTCGACACCTTCCAGCCGCGCGGCCGCAAGGGACTGGGCGAGATGCATGCCTCATCGATCGAGATGGCTTACAACCAGGCCCAGCATTATGCAAAGAACATCAACGGCTGGCTGCTCCTGCGCGGCGGCTATGGCGCCGGGAAAACACATCTGGCCGCGGCGGTCGCCAATTACGCGGTCGAGATGGGCGTGCCAACGTTATTTCTCACCGTGCCTGATCTGCTCGATATGCTGCGCTTTTCGTATGACAGCGATGATACAACTTTCGAAGGGCGCTTCAATGAGATCCGCAATGCTTCCCTGTTGATTCTGGATGACTTCGGAACGCAAAACGCCACCGGCTGGGCCCAGGAAAAGTTGTTCCAGATCCTCAACTATCGCTACATCAACAAGCTTCCATTGGTGGTGACGACCAATCTGAGCCTGGACGAGATCGAAGCCCGCATCCGTTCCCGTCTCGCAGACCGCGAGCTGGTGACCGATGTGCGGATCCATGCTCCAGACTATCGGCGGCCTTTGGACGATACCGGGCATCCCGAGCTTTCTTCCCTGGATCTGATGACCGGTAAGACCTTCGGCTCCTTCGAAGACCGCATGAATGAAGGCCTTCAACCGGAGGAACTGAAATCCCTGCAAAAGGCGATCAAGGCTGCGCATGCATTTGCAGAAAGACCCAGAGGCTGGATCGTGTTGATGGGAGGCTTCGGGTCAGGCAAAACGCACCTGGCCGCGGCGATCGCCAACTACCGCGCCGGGCTGGGGGATCCGCCGCTCTTCGTCATGGTCCCGGACCTGCTCGACCACCTGCGGGCAACGTTCAGCCCGGGCAGCAGCGTCGCCTTCGACCGCCGCTTCGACGAGATCCGCACTGCTTCGCTCCTTGTTCTTGATGATCTCGGCACACAGTCCATGACGCCCTGGGTACGTGAGAAGCTGTATCAATTGTTCAACTACCGTTACAATGCCGAGCTGCCCACCGTCATCACCACCTCGGATACATTGGACGAGATGGACGCCCGCATCCGCTCGCGATTATTGGATGGCAAGTTGTGTACCATCTACGTCATGAATGTGCCTGGGTATCATGGCAATCGAGGAAAAAAATTAAAGAAGTAATTTTATTCTCTCTTCCTGAATGACGGTGTGTCGTGTAAGAGCGTTCCCTCAGAATAATCGTTTGTCTTGAACAAAAACATCTGGTTGCAAAATCGCAACTGGATGTTCTGTTTAAACCTTAAACATTCAAACAGGCTGATCCTCTTTCCTGTGATGTTTTTATCCTTGTAGGGTAAGCTTATACTATATAATCGCAAGGATGCTTTCAAAGGTGCGGTTTCCCGAAAAGACATTTCCACTGGCTTTGCTGGTCATATGCGCGCTGGCCTTTGGCGTTTTTCTTCCCTGGCTCGGATTTTATTGGGATGATTGGCCGGTCATCCTGATGTCCAAATTCTTTGGCGTCAATGCCTTTGCGGAATTCTACAAGTATGACCGGCCCATCTCGGCCTGGACCTATATTCTTACTGCGCCGCTACTGGGGCTGACTCCCCTTGCCTGGCAGATCTTCGCGCTTGTACTGCGCTGGCTGACCGGGTTGTTCTACTGGCTGACGTTGCGCCTGCTTTGGCCCCACAGGAAGCGCGAAACAGCCTGGGTGGCAGTGCTGTTCCTTATTTATCCTGTCTTC
>JBLNAU010000172.1:0-6942 GCA_050259515.1 Syntrophothermus sp. | reverse complement strand
CATCCGAAAGGAAGGCCTTGATCGTATTCGGCGAGCGCCCCTTATCCGCCAGGTACGCCTGCCACGAATTGATCGCCGCAGACAGCGTCGTCTGCGCCGTCAGGTGCGAAGTAAGTTTGGTCTCAGGCATGACATCTCCTGTTCTTTCTCTCTTTCGTATAGTTTAGCGAAAAAACAGGTCGATGTCAACAGGGATTCTCTAGGAATCTTGTATGAATCTATATCGGGTCATTTGGGGATTATTAGGGTTGGAGACTGCCTACTGCCCCATATTTTCCGGCTTAAAACACGGCTCGTAGTCATATCCCACGATCAGCAGGTAATGCGCCTTGCTGTTGGGGTCCGGCGAGGCGATCACGCTGCTGGACTGCATGCCCATGACAGTCAGGATAGGATTGCTGGCGTTGGGATCCTGGGCGGCGGTTTTGTCGATCAGAACGGAGTAGGCATAGTCCTGGCGGTCGGAGGGGATAATGTTCGTCTCGAATCCGGCGTAGTTGAGCCGGGTGGCAGCCAGGTTGGCATAGCCGGGGATGGAAGTGCCGTTCATCACATCGACGACGATCGCCTCGTGCTGGGCGGTCACGGTCGAAGGGGACATCGCCTGGGTGAGCAGCTGGGGCAGCAGTTCCTCGTTGGGCAGCAGAACATAGGCTCCCCCGGGCGTAATCCAGGAGCTGACGTACTGCGGGCGGATGTAATAGCTGCGGATGTTGGCGCTGGTCATCTTGGGAGCGTAGAGGGAGAGCCGGAGCAGATCTCCCAGCCCCAGGTCGGTGTCGACGGTATCCTTGAGGTCGTTATACAGATCCGGGAGCCGGGACAGCGTCCCGGTGTGGAGGGCCTGGTCGAAGAGGGCCCGCAGCACTTCCTGCTGGCGGCGTCCCCGGTCGAAGTCGTTGGACTTCTGGCGGGAGCGGGCGTACCAGAGCGCCAGGTCGCCGTCCATGTGGATGAGCCCGGTCTCCTGGGTATACAGGTGCCAGTTGTTCTCGTTCTCGGGGTTCAAGTCGGGAGCGATCAAGCGCCAGTCCGTGTACGGGCACGAAACAGGGACATCCACGCCGCCCAGGGTGTCGACGATCTTGCGGAAGCCGTCGAACTCCACCATGGCCGTATGGTCGATGCGAATGCCCAGGTTATATTGGATCGTATCCTTCAGCAGGCCGGGTCCGCCGCCGGGGTAGCCGACCGAGATCCCATGCTGGTAGGCAGTGTTGATGCGCTGGTTTTCCCAGCCGGGGATGAACACCCACAGGTCACGCGGGATCGAGATCAAAGAAACCTGTCCCTCGTTGGGACGCAGGATGGCAATGACCATGGTGTCCGTGCGGAACGAGCCGCCGGGCCGTTTGTCCGAGCCGATCAGCAAAAAGTTGACCGTTTCCTGCCCGTTGTTCAGCACCTGGCTGCCCGCCGGATCGATGGTCGAAAGCGGCGCGAGCGTATTGATCAGCATCTGGGCGTCGGCCGTGGGCATTTCCGTCTGGGTCAGGACAGGGGTGACGGTCGCAGGATTCAGAGTTGGCGAAGGAAAAAATGTGCCGGTCGGAGTCCAGGGAACGGGCTGGAAGGGGGTTGGTGTGGCGGTCGCATTGGGCGCGGCGGTCACATAGGCGAAGGGCAGTTTCGCCTGAGTAGGGAGAAGGCTTCCACATCCCGTCAGCAGGATGCTTGCCAGAAGAAGGATATGGATGCAGTTTCTCATTAATTATGGATACGTGGTGGGTGGCACAGAGCTGGGGAAGGTGGGGATCAAGGTGATACCCGGTACGGGTGTGCGGGTTGGGATGAAGATATTGGGCACCCACAATAACTGTCCAGTGTAGATGGTGGTCGAGGAGCCCATGCAGTTGGCACGCTGCAGGGTGGGATAGGTGATGCGATACATCGTGGCTACGCTATACAGGGTATCGCCGCGCTGGACGACATATCTCCTGACATACCCCGCCGGGGGGCCGCAGGGGATCACCGTCACGGTCGGCACCGGGGGGACATAGATCACAAAACCCGCCGGAACGTCAAAGGACGAAAGGCAGTTGGCCCGCGCTAGATTTTCAGGGGTGGTTTTGTATCTCTGGGCGAGCGCATAGACGCTATCGCCGGCGGCAGTCACGATGGGAGTCCAGCCAGATGGCTGGCTGCAGGCCGGCTGTACATACAGGGTATTGGTTGCGAATGGCGTGTCGGTTGGAACGGCGATGATTGTGGCTGTTGAAGTGAGCGTTGAAACTTCCACGGCGGTTGGCGAAGCGGTGAAGGTGGCCGTTGGGAATTCCAGGGAGATCGTGGGTGGGATCGGCGTGGGGGTTGCCTGCGAGGGCAGGCTTTCCGACAGGGCCAGGGAGATGCCTCCGATGACCAGGATCACAGAAACCAGCGCGATGATGACACCGCTACCCAATTGTCGAAAAGATTGCATTAATTCTCCATCGACTTGCGGACGAGTGGTAGAAGCACGCTAAAGGTGGATCCCACGCCCATCTGGCTCTCGACCCAGATGCGCCCCTTCTGGGCCTCGGTCAGCGTCTTGGCAATGGACAGGCCCACGCCTGTGTCGCCCACGCCCTGGATGAGAACATTGTCGGCGCGATACAGGCGGGTGAACACCCGGCTGAGATCCTCGGCCGGGATGCCTCCTCCCGTGTCGCTGACCTGGATGAGCACGTAGTCGCGCCCGTCCTCCGACTGGGTCTGGACCTTGAGGCGCACGGTCCCTTCCATCGGGGAGGCGGACCCCGCATTCTGGAGCAGGTGGATCAGGATCTGCTGGAGCGCCTCCCGGTCGGCGTAGATCGGGGTCATATTCTTCGGCAGGTCCAGGTGCATGGAAATGTTCTTTTCGCGGACCTGGCTGCTGGTATAGGACATGGCGTTATCGATGATCGTGTTCAGGTCCACGGGTTCGGGCTTGAGGTCGTACAAACCGGTTTCCAGCGTGGTGACCTGGATCATGTCGTCGATCAGGTTGCCGATCCGCTCCGTGGAGGTCTTGATGCGCTCCACGAACTTTCGCTGCAGCGCACCCAGGATGCCCACCGACTCGCCCAGCAGCAGGTCAGTATAGCCCACGATGGACGACATCGGCTGGCGCAATTCCTGTGAGATGGAGGCGACCACTTCAGCCTGTTCGCTGGATTGCGTGGAAACCGCGCCCTTTTCCATTTCGACCAGGCGCATGTTCGCGTCTGCAAGCTGGTTCTGCAGGCGCGCCACTTCCTCCAGTGTAAGACGCAGCTCGTTCTCGATTTGTGTCGCGCTTGTATTTAACGGGGCGCCTCGCACGTCCCGGCCCGCCCGCAGCTCTTCATTTTCCTGCTTGAGCTTCTCAAGCGCTTTTTGGGTCGCTTCATAGATGGCTGTCAGCTGGATGAGATTCTCTGCCTGGGCCAGTCCCTCCTGCGACTGCTCCCGGACGGTATCCATCTGCTTCAGCATATCCTCATTGCGCCGCTCGAGCTCCTTGATGCGCTCGTTGGCCACATCCAGGGCCTGGCGGGTCTGCTCGCCCCTCTGCTCTAGAGACGTCATCCTTTGCCCGCGCTGAATGATCGGGACCAGCGAGGCTGCGATGTTGGTAAGGAATGCCTGGTCCTCCGCGCTCCACTGCCGGTTGGAATACGGGGACAATAAAAGGACACCGCCCATCGGATCCTTCTCCGGCGAAACGATCGGTACGCTCATGATATGCCCCGGGTTGTTCAGGCCCAGCATATCGCTCAGCCCCTTGATGTCGGCGGAGGTGCTGCTCGACGGCAGGCGCAGCGGACGTCCACGCTGCAGGGCGTTGGTGAGCATGGGGATCATGCTCTTGCTCAGGCTGCCGCCCTCCAGGTTTTCCTCCCGGATCAGGTCGTAGCCGCTGGCGATCTGCAGCTGGGTGTTGTTATCGGTGAAATAGATGAGGAAGCACAGGTCGGCCAGCATCGTCTGGGCGATGGCCCGTGTGATCGCCTGGCTTAACTTATCGGTCTGTGATTCACCCGCCAGGGCAAGCAGGGCATGGAAGGTCTTGGGATCCGTGCTATAGCGGCGGCGCTCGCCTCCAATGGGAACATCCTGCTGCTTGACAGAGGTGACCCGGTTGGCCGGGGACGGGAAGCGCTGCGGCAGGGTGATCAGGATCGGAAACGCTGCGATCGACATCAGGCGCACCGGGCCGGGGAAGTTTCCATCCGGGCTGCCAGAAAGCATATACAGCAGGATGCCCGCAGAGAACAACAGCAGGACTGCCGCACCGTTTCCCCAGCCATTCGGTCGCCGTAACAGCAGCATGAGCAGGCCGAAGACGGCCACAGCCAGGCTCGCCATCTGCCAGATCCTGTCATAGAGGGTCATATTGTAGGGGGCCTGAACCGGATCTGCGGAATACGCGACCAGGCTCAACCCCAGCCCGGCAGCCACGAACACGCTCAGCAGCCAGGTCGCTGCATCGGCCGGGCGGCTGGGTTCGGGGAACGCCCACAACCAGATGATCCACACCAGCGAGAACAGCGTGACGGCCCGGTCCAGCGGCGGCAGCAGGAGCTGCAGGTTCAAAAGACCCATCGAGCCCAGGATGCTGACCGCGAACAGCACGAGCTGGGCAGCCAGCAGCATGGTCAGCCCGAACAGGGTCCGCCGCGCCTGGGGGAACTCGCTCGAGCGCCAGTGCACATAGGCGGACTGTAACGCACTCCCGATGGAGAATACCAGGATCAGATGATAGATCAGGCTTCCTTCAGGCGTCGTCAGAAAAGCGGATACTTGCCCGAGTAATGCGACCATGACGGGAATGATTATATTCCACTTGAGCAAATATTGCGCAAAAATGAGTTGCGGCTGGGTTACAGGGTCGCAAGGCGATATTGGGAATTCGAGAGTAGAGAGGAGAGAACAGTGAGCGTTGGCAGTGGGTAGTGAGCAGGGAGGTACGGTTGGTGCTCGCGCTTGGCGGGGTGCCGCGACCTTGCTGAGATTTTGAACGGAGATCGGATGGAGAGCCGCTTACGAAAGAGGGATCGCGAATACCTGCGCTGGCACCAGGTGTAAGTGTGTACGAATTGGATGGGTCATTCGTGAATTCGTGGCTACATTCGGGGATGGTTCCTGTGCCCTGCGCTCGGCGTGGGTCTTCGCGTAGCACCCCTGTAGAGAAGCGGAGGGGGTCGACCCCGCCGGGACTTCGACCGGAGGTCTCCCACTTGTAGGTTGGCCCTTATTGCCCTGCGCCTTACTCATCCAGCTCGATGCGGGCCTTGTTGCCGGGAAGGTCCCAGGCAATAGCCGAGACCCTGCCTTCGAACTGGGGAATGTATTCCCACCAGTCCTTCTGCGTCTGCTGTGCATCGCCTGCCTCGAGCAGCTGACCCTGCGCGTCGTGGACCAGCACTCTCACACCAGCCACCAGGATCTCGTCAGTGGCATGGACCAGGATGCGCCCGTCCTGCCGCAGGATGCGATAAATGACTGGCGGGTGTGCAATGTCTTTGATCGCCAGGTTGTAGGCGGTGACCATCGGCAGATGGGCTGCCAGTTCGGCATAGATCGGGTATTCGTGCTGGGCCATCCTGGCCCACTGGACCCGGTCTGGAAAGGTCCCATGCCGGTAGGCTTTCTGGGCTGGGGTGGCTGTTTTCTTTTTGCGCGTGGGTACCTTGCTGACGACGATACTCCCGTCGGGTATCTCACGGAAGACAAGACCGTCGATTTCCTCGCGCAGCGATTCAATTCGGCGCAAAGATACTGGTTTGTGGGAGGAAAGGGCAACGGTGACCACGCGACACCACGCGACACCACGCGTCACCATGTGATAATATGCAGGTAGTATCCGGATAATATCCCGGTAATATCGTGCCTATATCCTTGGTATATGCTTTTGAATTATGAGGGGGTATTCATGGAACAACTGCGGCCGTTTCCCCCGTCAGGATGCCTTTGCAACCCAGGTGGGTTCAATGAGTGCAGTATAGCCTCGCTTTTGAGTAGAACACTTTACAGCCGGTTATCAACCAGCCTTGCCCACTGACCCGGGCTTCCACGCAACAGGACCTCTGTTTCGGCGGGGTGTGCTGATGGGGTGAAGGGACCTCACCCCTGGCCCCTCCCCTATAGGGGAGGGGAAACGGCTCTCTTGCAGGGAACCCCACCGGAGTGCTGCATAAGGGTGGGAGGAAAGGTCTGTCCCGGTGGGGTGCTTTCTCTGCCCATATAGGATGCTGACGTGATGAGTATGATACTCGACTGGCAGATTGTCGCGAAGGGTCTGCCGAATGCCTGGGATAAATTCAGATGATAAATGTAACTGCTGAATGGGGAGAGATTGACATTGTCCCAAAAGAGGATTGGTCCTACCATGCACTTGCTGGGTGAGGGTATTCCCCGGCACCGCCCAGCCGGAACAGGTGTGCGTAGCACCCCGAAGAGGAGCGGAGCAGACT
Organism: Syntrophothermus sp.; assembly: GCA_050259515.1. GTDB lineage: Bacteria > Chloroflexota > Anaerolineae > Anaerolineales > Villigracilaceae > Defluviilinea. The sequence continues at coordinate 523 of JBLNAU010000172.1, read as the reverse complement.
TTCATCAACCTTTCGGTAATCATCATCGCAACTGATGATCCGGCGGAGCGCGGGAAAGGCACAGCTTGGCGAGGGTCTTCCCCGGCACCGCGCAGCCGGGACAGGTGTGCGTAGCACCCCCGTAGAGTAGCGAAGGGGGCCGGCCCCGCCAGGCAGTTTGAACCGCAGGTTTCCCTCATTTCTCCAGACTTTCATTTCTGTCGACCCGCTTTCTCCAACCTCCCGCTATGATCAGCAGCATACCGATGCAACGCTACCGTATCGTCACAGACGTCTCCTGCTCGGCGGGGTCACAGACCGCCGCCGAGTTGAGCGTTACCACGGGAAGGTAGTACCGGGTGGTTGCCTGGCATGATGCAGTGACCAACACTCTCAACATTCAGGTGAATGATGGCGCAGCGGCCACCGTCGCCTATTCCAGCGGAGCGATGGACACGACCTATCCGCTCACGATCGGGGCGCATGCGGATGGTGCCGGCACCTGGGACGGGTTGATCGACGAAGTGTTCCTTTATAAGCGCGT
>JBLNAU010000171.1:0-5930 GCA_050259515.1 Syntrophothermus sp. | reverse complement strand
TCACGAACCGACGTGCAATTATATCCTAAAATTCAGTGGATGAATTTTGGATGGGTGGGAGGCATATTCAGATGACCTATTACTGGGTCGATGACACCAGATCGTTGCGTAAATACAAACGGAGGAATTCCACGGACAGGATCTCGGTATAATTTTTTTGGATATAGTCTTCAATGATCGGCATATCGAAACGCCCGATCATAACCTGCTCCGGCTGGTATTTGCGCATGGCGGTCAGTATATCGTCCTGCGTCAGGCTGCCGGTTGACAATCGCTTCCAGGAAAACGTCGCCAGGCTGGGAGGTACCGGCCGCCCAACCCGGAAGGCATAGATGGGCAGATCGGTCATGATCCAGTGGGTCTGGTCGATATGGTCATGCATGGCGCTCAAGATTTTCAGCTTGCCCGGCGTAGCCCTCAGTTGAAATCCACTCAGGCGGGGCCGGTTCATCAGCTCCTGGTTGAGCGCAGGGGCATAATGAATGGAAATGAAAAGAAAGCCCGCCAGAATACCAGCCCCCCAAAGGCTGCGCCAGCGGACAAGGTCGGAGCTGCTCCTGATGCGGGCAAGCGAGTGAATCCCTTCAGACACACCGGCAGCTGCCATCATCGCCATGGGGACCGTGACCAACATCTGGTGGTGACTCCAGACCGGTGAATAGAAATTAAGCATAATATAGGCTACAAGCGCCCAGGCAAACGGATACAGCCCCAGCCAGTTTCGCTTATAAAAGGCAAACACCACGCCCGTAAAACCCAGCATCACCAGAGGAATCGCAAGTTGTATTTGGTAGTTAATGGTGAATTCTGCTGAACTGAATGTTTCCTGCATGGGTGCCATGACATGAGGGTAGGTGATCAGCCAGAGATTCCTGGGTCCCACCAGGATCAGGGCAAGTAGCGCCGACAGGCCTGCGAAACTTACGCTCCAGATCAACGCAGGCTTGAATATTCTCCAGGAAAACTTGCGGTCGGGTCTTTCCAGATAGACTGCCGCAGTAATACCGATTAAAAAGATAGGCACCAGGAAGCCGGTGAACAACTTGATCAGCACTGATAGTGCAAGAAAAAGACCGGAAAGAACGAGCCAGAGGTTGATCCTGCTCTTATGCCAAAAAACAACCAACACCATCGACACCGCAGCCAGGGCAATGGAGGGTATGCCGATCATTACAGCCACGCTGAGATTTAAATAGCGCGGTGTCAGAATGATCAAAGGTAAAAATAGTATGGCAGCCAGTTTTCCCCAGGTCAGTTGCAAAAATTGGGCACAGGCCCAGACCAGCAGCGTGGAGAACAATAAAACGATTGCGCGCGCCACATTCACTTCAAAACCGGTCACACGGAAGGCGAGCGCCAGGATCTGGTTGAACAGGGGCGGCTGGTCGCTGGACACTTCACTGTATAACGGATGTCCCATCTCCACCAGCATGGAGCGCATTAAATTCAGGCCTTCATCTGTATCATATTGAAGCTTTTCCCGGAATGGATAATAGGAAAAGGTAAAAGCGAAAAAGAGCAACGCGATGAGGACGGGCAGCAGAAAAGACCTCGTTTGTAGCCACCGCGATTTCTTCGTTGATTGATTTTCCATAAAGGGGTTGGATACCTTGAAAGAGCGAACTGGCGAACCGGCCATTTATTATATCATCCAGGCAGGGCACGCCATTCCGTGAAAACTGCGCAGGAGGCAAAACCAGTGCGAATGTTATAATTTTTTGCGGAGACCAGGATGAAGCCCACAATTCAGAAGCTGCTTGACAACGAGACCCTGATTGCCAGTTTGTTAATTCTCCTTACAACTGTGATCACGTATGGAGTCAGCATTCCCAGACTTGGCTATTATCATGATGATTGGTTTCTGTTGTGGTCAGGCCAGGCACGCGGGGCAGCGAGCATTATTCCCCTGTTTGCGAGTGACCGTCCCTTCATGGGCGTGGTGTATTCAATGGTCTACCGTTTGCTGGGGGATACGATCGTTAACTGGCATTTGTATGCACTGCTCTGGCGTTTCATCGGCGGACTGGCGTTTTTCTGGATCCTTCGCCTGCTCTGGCCGGGGGAAAAGCACATGACAACTTTAATGGCAGTGCTTTTTGTCGTCTATCCGGGGTTCCTTTCGCAGCCCAATGCAAATACGAAGCAAAATCATCTTTATGGGTTCGGTACAGCACTCCTTTCCATCGCGCTTACCCTGCAAGCCATGAGAACGAGCAGGCGGGGATGGAGGATCCTTTGTACGCTGGTTTCCCTGCTGTTAACTGCCAATTATCTTTGGATCTACGAATACATGATCGGCTTTGAAGGCGCCCGTCTTCTGCTGATCGGATATGTTCTGTTCCAGAGAGGAATTAGAAATATTCGTACCTTGATTTTGGAGACCCTCAAGATCGCCTGGCCTTATCTGCTGGTCACGGCCGTATTTTTATACTGGCGCGTCTTTATTTTCGAAGGGTCCAGGAATGCCACGGATGTCGGCGGCCTGGCGGGCAGCTACCTCGGCGATCTGCGACATATGTCGATCCGGCTGATCCTGGAAGCAGCAAAGGATCTCCTCGACACGTCCGTGTTTGCCTGGTTCGTCATGCCATACCAGCTGATCTCCTCAGCCCTTTATTCCGACCTGGGCCTTGCCCTGCTGGTCGCCGCGCTGGTGAGTGTGCTGATCTTCCTTTATGTCCATTTTTTCAGAAGACGCCGGGATGGAGGTGATTCTGAAATTATTACCACTCCCCATCTGCAAAGGGATTTGATCTGGCTGGGTGCCTTGATCACCCTGGGCGCGGTGCTCCCGGTCATTTTTTCGGGCAGGCATGTGGAGCTCTATGATGCCTACAAAAGCTATGGACTCCATCCCATCCCGGGGGTGATCCTGCTCATGACCGGGATGGTGCTGATGCTGCAGCCAAGATTCCGCAAGTGGGTGATCATCGCCCTGATCGGACTCTCGGTGACGACCCAGGTGTTGAATGCAGACAACTGGGCCCAGTACTGGACCTTTCAGCGCCAGATGTGGTGGCAGCTTACCTGGCGGGCGCCGGACCTGCAGAACGACAGCCTGGTCATGACCTACAGCGATGGCGGCTTCAATCCCGAACAGGATTATGAGATTTGGGGGCCGATCAATTTGATCTACAGGCCCGGCCCGGCACAGGCGCCCGCGATCCAGGCGGAGGTGCTCAATTCGGATACGGTATACAACATCCTGAAACGGGAAGTCAAAAATAACAAGGTGCGTGATATCCGGCTTCACCGGGATTTCAACAATCTGCTCCTGCTCAGCATGTCGCCTGCCTCCTCCTGCCTGCATGTCATCGATGGAAAACTGCCGGTCTACTCGGAGAGCGAAACGCTGATGCTCAAACAGGTTGGAGCATTCTCACAGATCGATCGCATCCTCCCTTCCGGTACAGCGCCCACGCCGCCCGCGGCGATCTTTGGCTCCGAGCCGGGACACGGCTGGTGCTATTACTATCAGAAAGCATCGCTTGCCCGGCAAACCGGGAATTGGGAGGAGATCGGCAGACTGTACGATCAGGTGCGCAAGCTCAATCTGGATACGGACGATAAATCCGAGATGGTCCCGTTTTTGGAGGGGCTGGTGAACCTGGGCAGGGTGGAGGAGGCCCGGTCCCTGTTTCAGAATGAGATCAAGGGAAACGCAAAGATGCGTCTGCCGCTGTGCGAGGCTCTCTCACAGGATCCCGGATACCCGACGGAATTCGGTTACGATTACAAGACGATCAATACAATCCTTTGTAATGAATAAAGTTCAGCCTTGAATTGAAACGCTTCGACCGGTCTCCCTCGACCGGTAGGCAGCCAGCGCGAGTCGCAGGGCCATGATCCCATCCTCAAGCGTGCAGACCGGTTCCTTCTCCCTGCGAACGACCTCGATAAAATGACGCGTCTGCGCAAGGAAGAGCTGGTTGCGCTCAAAACCTTGCGGGGGAGAAAAGGATTCGGTCACGGGAGCAGGCGGCTGGTCCGAGTAGGAGCCGAAGGGGGCGGGCATCCGCTGAGAGTGCAGGATCCCATCGGCGCTGTCCCAGCGCAGCGTTCCCCGGGTTCCCACGATTTCCAGTCGATGGACGGGCGGCCGCTGAAAATAATTGACATGGACCCCGCCCACAGCCCCGTTCGCAAACTTCAACCCGATTTCAGCAACATCCTCCACATCCACCTCGAGCGGGGAAATGTGCCCATTGAACGACCAGAGCGATTCCACATCACCCAGCAGATAACGCAGATAATCGAGGGGATGCGTCAGCGTCACAATGACCCCGCCACCCAGATCGGCGCGGGCCGCGTAGCTCTGGCGGTAATCCTCCCACGGATGCCACTGCGGAAGATATTCCCCCCAATGCGCATGGACGGTTAACACCTTCCCGATCTGGTCTGAATGAATCAGCTCACGCGCCTGGTTGAGGGTGGGATGATAGCGGAACTGAAATCCAACCAGGATCCGGCTGCCGCTTTTTTGCGCTTCTCTTTGCAATACATCCAGGCCGTCCAGCGAATTCGAGACCGGCTTTTCAAGCAGGATATGGCAGCCTGCCTGTGCAGCCGGAATGGCCACATCCAGATGCAGGGAGGTGGGATTTGCGACGATGACGGCATCCGGCCGGTGCTCGAGCAAGGCTTCATGTAAATCTGTTTCCACGGGATACCCCGCCAGCTCCTCGTCCGGCAGAGTCCCTTTGCGCGTGCGAAGAAGAACGATTTCCTTTTCGCCCAGTGCAATAAGATTACGAAAGTGTCTCCTTCCAATGGAGCCGAGACCTGCAATAAGAAACTTCATTCCAATTCCTTGTGATAGGTCATGTAGTGGTTTCGCATCTCGAAGCCCAGGGAACGATAGAGGTCCAGCACCTGCTCGCTCTCGCCCCAAAATTCGAGAATGATGGGAAGCATCCCTTTTTTACGGAGATGGTCGATGCCTGCCAAAACCAGCTGCCGCTGATAGCCCTCCTGCCGGTATTTCTTGATGACACCGGGGGCATCCAACAGGTCCACCACGTTTCCATTTTCATCCCGCTTGCCTTCGGACTTGACCGAGCAGAGCCCGGCGACCCCTCCTTCAGGATCCATCAGCAAAAGGATGTCCTCCGCGTTGTAGTATTTCAAAAAACGGGGCGAGCGCAGCTCCTCTTCAGTGAACTGGTCGTGATGCTGGTGCCCCCACATATCCAGGTAACAATCATTCAATGCATTCAGCAAAACAAGGGGCTCATCGATGAAGGAATATTGCTTGATCGTAAAGCCTGCCGGGAGTTCAGAAGAAGGGCTGTTTGATGGGTTGGCAAGCTTCATGGTCCCTGAGGAGCCGACAGAAGCAAAGCCGGAATGTTTCAGGAACGAATTGGATGCCCGGTTGCGCTCATTGGCGTACACCAGGATCGTCTTGGAGCCAAGTTCCCTGGCGCGGTTAAGAACCAGGTCAAGAAGCTGGCTCCCCAGCCCGCTTCGCCGCTGGGATGGATGGACGACGACATAGATCGTACAACGCTGCGAAGGCTGTTCCAAGGCAAGAGCATATCCCACAAGTTTTCCATCGGCCTCCGCCACCCAGACGTCCTGGTCGGGGCGGTAGTTCGGCCACTGCAGGGAGGCGCGCAGATACTCCTCGGATGTATCCTCTCCATCCTGATCGATCGACTCGATTTCTGTCAGAAGATGGGAGAGAAAGTGCAAGTCTTTTTCGGGGATGTAATGGCGGATCGCGTATGGGGATGATATGGGAATTACCATTGGGTATCCTTCTCGTAGTTCCAGCGGATCAACATTTGCCCGGCAGTCTCCTTGAAAATGGATTTATCGTGCCCGGTAAAGAGCCTCTGCCAGTTCCCGGCCTGTCCCTTGGGGAGGAAGGATGCGATCCCTTCGTTGCGCTTCGCCTGCCACTCCTCATCCGGGTTGGATGCCATTTC
>JBLNAU010000170.1:0-3417 GCA_050259515.1 Syntrophothermus sp. | reverse complement strand
CCTGGGCATGGAATATGATGACCTGGACAGGATCGTCTTCGACAGCGAAACCGGCATCCGGGCCTCCACGGGTGGCATTACATCGCAGCAGCACTGGGAGGCAATCATGAAGAGGCTGAAGCGTCCCCTGGAGGAGTGGACCACGATTCGAAATGATTTCTTCGCCGGCGATATCGTCGACCGCGATCTACTGAATTTCCTCCGCTCGCTGCGCGGCACCCATAAAACAGGCTTGATCTCAAACAACTGGAGCGACCTGCGGGACTACCTGGTGCGCGAAAAGATGATCGACGCTTTCGACCACATCATCATCTCAGCCGAGGTGGGTGTGGCCAAGCCCGATGCCCGCATCTTCCAGATTGCCCTGGATGAGGCCGGGGTGCGCCCGGAAGAAGCAGTCTTTGTGGATGATTTCTACGTCAACATCGAAGGCTGTGAAAAGGTTGGTATGAAGGGTATCCATTTCAAGGATACCCAGTTGGTATTACAGCAGCTCAAACAGCTCTTATAACGGCGATTGTCCTGTGCGGGCATGACCGCGGACATTCGCCCGGCAGGATAAACTATGTTCACCAAACAACAAACCATTTTGCGGGATCTGGGCAATGGCCTGGTCCTGCGCCGTTCCACTCCTGAAGACGCCGATGCACTGGCCGAATTTAACGGCACCATTCACGGCGACGATGAACTGGATAAACAACGCGTCGCTGCCTGGACCCGTGACCTGCTGGCGCGTCCTCACCCCACTCTTAATCCGGACGATTTCACCATCGTGGAGGAAGCCTCCACCGGAAAAATTGTCTCCTCCATGAACCTCATCCCCCAGACCTGGTCGTATGAGGGGATCGAGTTCGGCGTGGGCCGCCCCGAGCTGGTGGGTACCGCGCCCGAATACCGTAACCGCGGGCTCGTTCGCATCCAATTTGAAGAGGTCCACAAGTGGAGTGCGGAGCGCGGTCATCTTGTGCAGGCCATTACCGGCATTCCGTATTACTATCGCCAGTTCGGCTATGAAATGGCGCTTGACCTGGGAGGCCGCCGCTTTGGTTTTGAAGGCAACCTGCCAAAACGAAAGGACGACCAGGAGGAGCCTTATCACATCCGCCCTGCCACGGAGGCTGATCTGCCGTTTATTGCCGGGCTGTACCGGCATGCCATCCGGGACTCGATGATTGCCTGCCCGCGTACGCCTGAAATTTTCAAGTATGAGCTCGATGGTCAGAGCGAGGATAGTTCCGACCACTACCTTATGTTCCTGATCGAAGATCCATCCGGTGAGCCGGTCGGTTATTTCCAGCATCCCAACTGCATCGGCAGGACGGGTGTCAGTGCCATCTGGTATCAGATCAAGCCAGGCGCCTCCTGGCTGGCTGTGACGCCCACCGTTGTGCGTCATCTATGGGCAAAAGGGCAGGAATATGCCCGACGGGACGGAAAGCCCTGCACTTCCTTTGGCTTTATTCTCGGTGCGGAACATCCCGCCTATGAAGCGCTGGGCAGGAACCTTCCTTCCGTTCAGCCTCCTTATGCATGGTATCTGCGAGTGCCGGATCTGCCTGGTTTTCTACATCACATCAAGCCTGTCCTTGAAAAACGGATAGCAGAATCGATTGCTGCCTGCCACACTCGTGAGATCAAGATCAGCTTTTACCGCGATGGCCTGCGGCTGGTGCTAGAAAATGGCCGGCTGGCCTCCATGGAACCCTGGAAGCCCTCTCCGGAAGACGAAGGTAACGCTGCCTTCCCGGGACTTACCTTCCTGCAGATCCTGTTTGGCTACCGCGGTTGTGATGAGCTGAAGTATGCCTTCGCCGACTGCTGGTGGGAGAATGAGGATGACCGCACGCTGATCAATATCCTCTTCCCGAAAAAGCGATCGGATGTCTTTCCAATCGCATAAGGACAGTTAAGTGAGATCCAGTATGCCTTGACCGGAGGTTATCTCGTGCGGGATACCCTGCGGATAGGAGAAATGATGTATACCCGGCCGCAATCAATTGTACGTGAACTGGGCAACGGCCTGATCCTGCGCCGCGCAACCCGCGCAGATGCCGACACGCTATGTGAATTTAATGCGAACATTCACGGCGAGGACGAGGCCGACCGTAAAGGTGTTGTCGCCTGGACACGTGATCTGTTGACGAAACCGCATGCCACCTTCCAGCTAGGAGACTTCATCATTGTGGAAGAAGCCTCCACCGGGCGGATTGTCTCTTCCATGTGCCTGATCCCTCAGACCTGGAGCTATGAGGGAATTGAGTTTGGCGTGGGACGCCCGGAGCTGGTGGGAACCCTGCCCGAGTTTCGCGGCCGTGGTTTGATCCGCACGCAATTCAACGAAGTTCATCAATGGAGTGCCGAACGCGGACTCCTGATCCAGGCGATTACGGGCATCCGGTATTACTATCGCCAGTTCGGTTATGAGTATGCGCTCGATCTGAACAGGTGGCACATGGGTTCCAGTGTGCCCAGGCGCAGGGAGGGTGAACCGGAAAAATACACCATCCGCCCCGCCGAAGAAAATGATATCCCGTTCCTGATGTCTGTGTATGAGTATGGGACCAGCCGCGGCCTGATCCGAGTGAAATGGACAGCCGCGCACTGGCACAATAACCTCTATGATCTGGACGAGGATAACTTTCACAGACTGGAATACCGGATCATCGAACGGACCGGCTCCCAGGAACCGGTTGGATATTTTGCCCAGTCTCCGACACTTGGCAGCAGTGGTGTACGTGCCTTCCATTATGAGCTGGCCCATGGTATTTCCTGGCTGGAAGTGACACCTTATGTCATTCGTTCGCTGTGGGAGAGCGGTCAGGAATTTGCCAGGAAGGAGAACCGCCCCTGTACCACTTTCAGCTTTCTGCTGGGCGCGGAGCATCCTGCCTATGAGGTACTGGGAAATTTGGTAGTGAATGGCGGACAGCCTTACGCCTGGTATCTGCGTGTACCCGATCTGGTCGGTTTTCTCCATCATATCCAGCCTGTGCTGGAAAAGCGGCTGGCAAACTCAATTGCCTGTGGTCACAGCGGGGAATACCTGATCGGCATGTACCCGGAAGGGATTCGCCTCACGCTCGAAAATGGACGCATCCACGTTGATCCCTGGAAACCCGTTCACGCGGACGATGGGAATGCCGGTTTTCCCATGCGCACCTTTCTACAGATCCTGTTTGGCTATCGCAGTTTTGAAGAGCTTAAATATGCCTTCCCGGACTGCTGGTGGTCAGATGCGGGCACGCGGATTGTTGTGAATGCTTTGTTCCCAAAGAAAAATTCGAGTTTGTATTATGGGATCGTATAGGCTGGTTCATCATCTGGGAACATCTTTGTATGGATGTTCGTTTTAGCCAAAATGTTTCAGAATAAGTCATCTTATATAAGTGGAGACAAAAATGACAATTCAATACCTAA
>JBLNAU010000169.1:0-9762 GCA_050259515.1 Syntrophothermus sp. | reverse complement strand
TCCGCCAGCTTCCGTCGGGGTTCACATAGCGCGAGGAAAAATGGGCGTTCATTGAGCGTCCGCCTGTGTTGGACTCGTGACTGACGTCCGCATGAGCGTAGAGCTGGGCAAAAAATTCCTGGATGCTCATCACCCCCAGCATGAACATCCAGGTCTGGTCACGGTAATAGCCTGAGCGCCAGTCCCCCTTGCGGAATGCCCGCGCAATGGCAAGATTTGCAAGCTCCTTGCCGTCGCCGAAAATACCGAATTTTGCCTTGCCGCTTAATACTTCTCGTCTGCCTATAATTGATGCCTGCCGGCTTTGATACGCCAGGCGATAATCCTTGATGATCTGTTCTTTTTCGAGGGGAAGCACAACAGTACCCTTGGTTTTGGGCATGTATTCTCTCTCCTGAACTAGAGTTGGAGGAGATTATAACAAAAGGGGTAATCTTTTTCTATTTGCAATAGGTAAAAGTTTTGTCTACCGGTTGTGACAGGCAGAGGAGTCCCGGGAAATCAGGGATTTTATGGCTCTTTAATCCGTCGCCGCCTCGACGATCTCGGTCTCGGGCTTGTGCGGCCTGACGTTGAACAGCTTGAATGCCCACTGCACGGACGGGCCGATCAGCAGGGCAAAAATGACCGTCCCAAATCCCAGCGGACCGCCGAGTAGAAACCCGGCGGTTACGACGAGGATCTCGATGACCGCCCGCCCCAAGCGAATGCTCCAGCCGGACTTGCGATGCACCGCCAGCATCAGGCTGTCGCGCGGACCGGCGCCCGCGTCCACGCCGATATAGATGGCGCTGGCCATGCCCATCAGGAAGACTGCAGCCAGCAGCATCGATACCTGAAGAAGGAGATTGTTTTCCACGGATGGGATCATCCCCAGAAACATATCCTCCCACAGACCGATGAACAAAATATTGGCAAGCGTCCCCCAGCCAATCCTTTCCCCCATGACAAGCGCCAGGAGCAGCACAACGAATCCGACGATGATGCTCATCCGGCCGGGCGTGATCCCCGTCAATCCCGAGAATGCCACTTCGAGCAGGGCCCAGGGACTGGTCCCGATATTTGAGCGGATCATCGTGGCGATGGAAAGTCCGAAAATGGCGAATCCAACTTGAATGACGAGAAAGTCACGGGAGAAAGTCTTCCAACGAACGGGGATCAGCATTAAGTCTCCATAGCCTGTGTAGTTGCGCTGCATTTGCGTTACGCTCAGCGCGAGGCAACATAATATCACCTATGATACACTCACGCCATGCCACAATCTTTTGAGGTCCATCGAGATCAATTTACGATCAGCACCGACCCGGCCCGTCTCGACGTCGATGCCATCGTTGATATGCTGACACGCGCCTACTGGGCGGTTGGGCGGCCGCGCGAAAAAACGGAAAAGGCCCTCCGTAACTGCCTGGTTTTCGGCATGTACGACGGCGCCAGGCAGATCGGCTTTGCACGCGTCATCACGGATTTTTCGATCTTTGCCTATTTATGCGATGTGTTCATCCATGAAGAGTACCGCGGCAAGGGGCTCGGAAAATGGCTCATCCAAACCATCATGGGACATCCGGACCTGGTGGATTTACGCCGCTGGGTGTTGGTCACCTCCGACGCGCACGGTTTATACAGGCAGTTCGGCTTTACCTCCATCGACGATCCCGGGCGATGGATGCAATTGTTCAAGAGCTTCACGCAGGAGGAATCATGCCATCCGTGATTCTCAAGGCTGGGCGTGAAAAGAGCTTGCTGCGCAGGCATCCCTGGGTCTTCTCGGGCGCCATCCATCAAGCCGACTCAAAAATCGAGCCGGGCGGGACCGTGGACCTGCTCTCCTCCGACCGGCAGTTCCTGGCCCGGGCCGCCTACTCCCCGGTTTCACAGATCCGGGCCCGGGTCTGGACCTTTGGAGATGAACCGGTCAACGAGGAGTTTTTCCGAAAACGGATCCACGCCGCCATCCAGTCGCGTGAGGTCTGGGGGCTGAGACGTGATACCGACGCGTATCGCCTGATCTACGCCGAGTCAGACAACCTCCCGGGGCTGATCGTGGACCGTTACGGGGAGGTTCTGGTCCTGCAATCGCTGACTGCCGGGAGCGAGGCCTGGAAGGAGACCCTCGCCGACCTGCTGGTTGAAGAGACCGGCCTGGCCACGGTCTTCGAGCGCTCCGATGCCGATGTGCGCGAGCTGGAGGGGATGGAATCGAGTATTGGGCTGTTGCGCGGCACACTCCCCCAGCTGCCGCTGACCGTCCATGAAAACAACCTGATCTTCAATGTAAACTTTGCGGCCGGTCACAAAACAGGATTCTATCTCGACCAGCGGCGGAATCGCCTGCGCATCCGCAAGCTGGTGAAGGACAAGGATGTCCTGGATTGTTTCTGCTACACCGGCGGGTTCTCTGTCAATGCGCTGTCCGGCTCAGCCAAATCCGTCCTGTCCGTGGATTCGTCTGCTGATGCGCTGGCGCTGTGCCAGGAAAACGTAGCCATCAACCAGCTGCCCGCCGAGCGGCACGTCACTCTTGAAGGGGATGTCTTTCAACTCTTGAGGAAATTCCGCGATGAAGGGCGGTCCTTTGATATGATCATCCTCGACCCGCCCAAATTTGCTCCCACCGCTGCTCAGGCCGAAAAGGCAGCCCGCGGCTACAAGGATATCAACCTATTTGCCTTCAAGCTTCTGCGGCCGGGTGGACTGCTCGTCACCTTTTCCTGTTCAGGCGGCGTGGACGCAGGTTTATTCCAAAAGATCGTCGCCGGGGCAGCGCTGGATGCCGGCGTCGATGCGCAGATCGTCGAGCACCTGTCCCAGGCAGAGGATCATCCAGTGGCGCTGAACTTTCCCGAGGCAGCCTATCTCAAGGGTCTGGTCTGCCTGCGCAAGTAATAACATTTCATCAACGGTTTCTGTTAATTGATATAGGGATGACATGGTTTTACATTCGCGCCATGCCGCCATCCTTACAGGGAATTTATTTCAAGAAGGAGGAGTCCGATGAAACATTACAGATATCTGATCATCGGTGGTGGACTGGCCGGGGATGCGGCCACCCGCGGCATACGGGAGCTCGACGCGGACGGATCGATCGGCATGATCAGCATGGAGCCGGATCCGCCCTATATGCGGCCCAATCTTTCAAAAGGATTGTGGAAGGGACGTCCCGTGGAAAAGATCTGGCGCAAGACAAAGGAGCGGGGAACCGAGCTTCATTTGAACAGCACCATCACCCACCTTGACCCTGAAAAGAAACTGGTCCGCGATGCGAATCAGGAGGAATACACCTATGACAGGCTTCTGCTGGCCACCGGCGGTATGCCCAACCATCTGCCCTTTGGTGAGGGAAATATCATTTATTTCCGCAACTTCCAGGATTACCAGCAGCTCCGCAACCTGACCGGCAATGAGAAACACTTTATCGTGATCGGTGGAAGCTTCATCGGCTCCGAGATCGCTGCAGCCCTGACCATGGTTGGGCAGCGCGTCACCATGGTCTTTCCGGAGAATGCGATCAGCGAACATGTTTTTCCAGAGGACCTTGCAAGGTTTTTGAATGAATATTACCGGCTGAACGGGGTCGAATTATTGACAGGCGAATCGGTGGTCAGTTTACAGAAGGATGGTGACCGCCTGGTGGCCCATACCGGAAGCGGACGCGCCATCGAAGCGGATGGGGTTGTGGCCGGGATCGGCATCCACCCGGATCTGCAGCTTGCCAGGGAAGCGGGTCTGGAGACCAGCAACGGGATCCTGGTCAACGAGCATTTGCAGACCTCACATCCCGATATTTATGCCGCCGGGGATGTGGCAAATTTCATCCATGCTGCATTGGGCAAACGGGTACGTGTGGAGCATGAGGACAATGCCGTCCAAATGGGAAAAGTGGCCGGGCGCAACATGGCAGGAGCAAATGAAACCTACGAGCACGTGCCCATGTTCTATTCCGACCTGTTCGAGCTTGGTTACGAGGCAGTCGGTGAGATCAGCAGCACAATGGAGACCTTTGCCGACTGGCAGGAACCGTTCAAGAAGGGCGTGATCTATTATCTTGAGGATGGACTGGTCCGCGGCGTGGTGCTATGGAACGTCTGGGACAAAACGGATGAGGCGCGTGCCCTGATGAAGGAAAAAGGTCCGTTCGAGACCGGGGATTTGAAGGGCAGGATTACGGGTTAAATTACAAGCAGGGACACCAGTCAAGATGTCCCTGCTTTTTTATTGAATACAGGCTTTTTTTTATTTCTCTTCCCCCAGGGCGGCAACCGCGCGCAGCAGGCCAATGATCATAACGCCCAACCTCATTCCATCCCCTGTGCTGACGGTGACATCTGTGCCGGTCTCCTGTGCGCGGCGGGTAAGCAAAAAAGCACCCGCCAGCCCGACCGCTGCCCCAACGAGCGCACCGATCGCCAATGTCTTGTTTCTGTCATTTGCAGTTAAATTCATGGGTTCATTCCTCCATTTCTCATTCCCCGCCGCCCATGTACCGTGACAGGACAGCTGGAACCTTCTTTATTATTTTTTTCCAAATATCCGGTTTAGGCTGGCGCCGAGCGCATCGATGGTAATGACAGGCTTGGCAATGGCATCTGCTCCACGCCTGGCATAAGCTTTCATCTTGTAAGCAAGGTCCTGGGCCATGAATGTGTATCGAGGAAGGATGCCCAGCAGTTTTGTCAAAAGGAAGGCGATTCCGCCGACCATCGCAAAAATGACCACCAAAAAAATAATGGTGGGAATGGCAAGGTAGATCGTTGAAATCTGTGACCAGAGTTCCACATCCCCGCCATAACGAAAGGTACCCACGTAGGCCAGTGCGCTGCATGCAAAGCAAAGCACTGCGGCCACAACAACCGGAGCAATGATTTTCCACCTGACTTCCTGGCGGTGCTTTAGATATGATTCATGAACAGGTTGGGGAAGTTTTTCTTTCATTGCCTGTATTGTAGCATATGTCTTTTTCTGTTCCAACCATTAATAATTGGATTTGGATATATTAATGGATATACCTGGTCCCCTCCGCCTTCGGCACCTCCCCCATATTCCACAATCATTTTTTGAATAATCAGCCTAGCTATCCAATGTGGAATATGGGGGAGGCTGGGTGGGAGCAACGCACAGGGCGGTCTGGCGCGCCTCGCCCAGGCACGCCAGGACCGCCCTGGCAAAGGGGGAACTGGACTTAACCAATATTAGATTGTTTGTACAGGACGGCAGATGCCGTCCTCCACACGATTACCGCCGGTTCCTCAGGAAGGTCGGGATATCGAGATCATCCTTGCTCACCGGAGACTGCGATGTTTGCCTGGTGTCGCCGGACTGGAGGTCGGCATTCACGCTGACCGACTCGGAGGAGCGTGTAAAACCAGAAGATTCCGAGCGCCTGGGTTCCGTGCGCGGCTTGCTTTCAAATGCCCGGCGCGGGATGCTGTTGCGCTCAAATCCGGTGGCAATGACGGTCACGCGGATATCGTCGCCCATGTTCGGGTCGATGACTGCGCCGAAGATCAGGTTGACATCGGGGTGCGCAGTCTCACGGATGATCGCCGCGGCCTGGTTGACCTCGAACAGGGTCATGTTCGGGCCGCCGGTCACGTTGAAGAGCACGCCGCGGGCGCCGTCGATCGTGATATCGAGCAGCTTACTGGAGATCGCATCCTCGGCGGCTTTCTTGGCCCGTTCATCGCCCGAGCCCTTTCCAACAGCCATGAGGGCCGCCCCACCTTCAGACATGATCGCGCGTACATCTGCAAAGTCCAGGTTGATCAAACCCGGGATGGTGATCAGCTCGGAGATACCCTGGATGCCCTGGTGCAGGACATCGTCGGCCAGGCGGAAGGCATCCTGCAGGGAGGCACGCTTGTCGGCGATCTGCAGCAATCGATCGTTCGGGATGGCGATCAAGGTATCTGCATGCTCCTTGAGTTTGCCAATGCCCTGCTCGGCAGCCTGATTGCGTCGCATTCCTTCGAACGTAAAGGGACGGGTCACCACGCCGATCGTCAGGGCGCCGCTCTCCTTGGCGACCTGTGCGACCACCGGTGCAGCGCCCGTGCCCGTGCCGCCGCCCATGCCCGCCGTGACGAAGACCATGTCCGAGCCTTTCAGCACGTTATAGAGTTCGTCTGCGGATTCCTCTGCGGATTTGCGCCCGATCTCAGGGTCGCCACCTGCGCCCAGGCCGCGGGTGAGCTTCTCTCCAAGTCTCACCTTGGTGGGCGCCTTCGTCAGCGTGAGCGCCTGCGCATCGGTATTCACGACGATAAACTCCACGCCTTGAATGCCTTCATCGATCATGCGGTTGACGGCGTTGGAACCACCACCACCGACACCGATGACCTTAATGCGGGCGAATGAAGCGTCTGACGGTAACGGCTGCTCTGGCAATTGTTTGTTGGTCGAGTCCATTTCTACCTCCATCAAATAATTAGGTCTTATGATACTTAGGTTTAATTTCCGTAACAAAAATTTGTAAGGCTGTTACGGTAATATCCGGCCGAATAACTTTTTTATAGAACTTAGATCCACGCGTTTCTCTCCTTTCGAGCGACGCTCACGCCCAATGCTCAAATCCTGGTCCTGCATCGAGAGCGCCCATCGCAGCAAACCCACGCCTGTTGAATAGGCAGGCGAATATAAACGATCGACAAGCCCGGATAAATTTTCCGGCTGCGCGGTGCGGACCGGCATTCCCAGCACCTGGGAGGCCACCCGCTTGATCCCCGGCAGTGCAGCCGTCCCACCGGTCAATACCATGCCAGCAGGCAGGAGCCCGTCATAGCCGGAACGCTTGATCTCCTGCATGGTCAATGAAAAGATCTCCGCCACCCGCGCCTCGATGATCATGGCCAGCTCCTGGCGGTTGATCTGCACCGGACGATCCTCCCCAAAGGGGCGGATCGAAAAATATTCCTCCGGCCCGACGCCGGTGCGGAAGGCATAACCATGCTGCTTCTTCACATCCTCCGCCTGGGCAAAGGAAAGCCGCAGTCCGTGGGCGATATCCTGGGTGATATGGTTGCCGCCCACCGCCAGCACCATGGTATGCCAGACATCGCCGCTGACATAGATGGCCAGGTCTGTTGTTCCGCCGCCGATGTCACAGACCGCCACCCCCATCTGCCGCTCCTGATCGGTCAGCACCACTTCGCCCGAGGCCAGCGGATTCAATACGAACTGCTGTATACCGACGCCAGCCGCGCCCACACATTGGCGCAGATTGTCACCCGTCGCAGCCGAGGCGGTGATAATGTGTGCCTCCACCTCGAGTCGATAGCCATGCATGCCCTGCGGATTGCGAATGCCATCCTGTCCATCCACGGTGAAGCCGCGCTGGATGACATGGATGATCTCGCGGTCATGCGGGATGGCCACCGAGCGCGCCTGGTCGAGGGCATGGACCACATCGTATGCATCGATCACATTCCCGCCCACGGCCGCCGCGCCCCGGCTGTTCACAGACGAGACGTGCGCACCCGCCATGCTCACCAGCGCCGAGGTGATCTCCATCCCGGAAGTGGATTCAGCCTTTTCGACCGAGTGAGCGATCGCCTGTGAGGCGGCTGCCAGATCGACAATGACGCCCTTGCGGATGCCCTCCGAAGGCTCGATGCCCACGCCCAGGATACGGATGGATTTGTTATCCTCCACCCGTCCCACCAGGGTGCAAACCTTGGTCGTTCCTACATCTATGCCTACAACAATTTCTTCCATGTTATTGACTTATCCTGTAATAAGGCGCAGTCGGGTACGTCACATTGATCATGACCGGGCGTATGCCTCTCTGCGTCAGCGAATTGACCATCGTCTCATAAACACGCATCTTCAACTCAATGTCGTTTGACTGGGTGCCAAAATAAACACTCCATCCACGCGGGTCATTCCAGCCAAAACCCATTTTGGGATCGTAAAGGACCGGCACGCCAGGTGGAACATGACCAGCTAGGCCTTTCAGCGCCTGGACCATCTCCGGTGAGATGAACGGGACCGGGTTGAGGGGATCGCTGGCCCTCAAGTCCAGGACGGGCGCCGATACAGCAGTGACCGAGATCAGTTCAGGGATCTCACCTCTGGGGCGGAACGCCACACCGTCCTCCGCGATCCAGGTGTAACCGCCCGATTGCTCCCAGCGAACGACCGGTTTTCTTTCAACCACGTCCACCGAAACTACATTGGGCAGGGAAACCGTGACATGGGCGGAGGCCAGCTCTGGATAGTTCAGGCGCAGCCGGGTTTCCAGGTCGGCAGATTTGAGCAGGAAGATGGGCTGCCCGGCGACATTCATGGCAGCGCTCAGCTCTTCGGCAGGGATGATGTTATTCCCGGTCACATGCGCCTGCGTCACACGGAAGTATGGAAGATTGTAGGCGGCATAGATCCCGGCAGCGAAGACAAGTACGAATAAAAACGAAACCAGGCGAATCCCCAGGCGAGGGCGCGGGATGCTGATCGGCCGGGCTTCCGATCTGGCAGCCGGAAGCGCCACCTGGTAACGACGACGCGCATTCTGGGCAGGCTTTCGCCTCGGGGCAGTATCCGTCTGCCGCGTCCGGGACGTGACCGGTGGTCCGAGACGCGTCGCATCCCTTCGAGCGCGCTGCCCGCGTTTCGAGCGGTTGCTCTCACGACGCAACCTGACCTGTTCGGCGCGACTTAGATCTTTCTTCTCGCTCATCCCTGGCTCCGATACGTGTGCGAGGTGCGATCCCGCTCTGCCTTGCGCTGCATGGCCAGCTCGATCAGGCGATCCACCAGCTTGCTGTACGGAAGGCCGCTGGCATCCCACAGCTTGGGATACATGCTGATCTTGGTAAAGCCGGGGATCGAATTCAGCTCGTTGAGATAGATCCGGTTCGTATCCTTCTCTACGAAGAAATCCACACGTGCCATACCGGCGCAATCAACGGCCTGATAGGCCCGGACAGCATAGTCACAGATCCTTTCCGCAATATCCTCCGGCAGCCCGGCAGGAATCAGCAGGCCGGACGTGCCATCGATGTACTTTGACTCGTACGAGTAGAACTCCCGGCTCGGCAGGACTTCTCCCGGGACGGAAGCAACCGGGTTTTCATTTCCAAGCACACTGACCTCGATCTCACGCGCGTTCTCGATCCCTTTCTGGATCAAAACCCTGCGATCGAACGAAGCCGCCTCCATCAAGCCCTCCTGCAGATCGGACCGGTTGCTGCACTTGGTCACGCCGACGGACGAACCGAGGTTGGCAGGCTTGGTAAAGAATGGATAACCACACATCCTTTCGGCGCTCTCGATAACCGCCGTCACATCCTTTTCGACCTCCGAGCGCAGGACGACCATCGTGTCGACGATCGGAATGTTATTGGCGATCATCACGTCCTTGAACACGCCCTTATCCATGCCGACGGCGGAACCGACCACACCTGCGCCCACATAGGCGACATCGGCAAGCTCAAACAGACCCTGGAGGGTCCCATCCTCGCCGAACGTTCCATGCAGGACCGGGAAGAACACATCCACATCCGTCAGCTTCTGATAGCGTTCCTGGCGTAATACATACAAACCTTTTTCAGAGGGATCCGGCGAGACAACCGCCTGCTCGAGTCCCTGAAGCTTGCCACTTTCGAATTTACCGATCACATCCTCACCGGTCAGCCATTTCCCCTCGTGCGTGATGCCCACCTGAGTCACCTCATACTTGGCAGGATCGAGCACCGACAGAACCGAGCGCGCCGACATGAGCGATACCTCATGTTCGCCGGATCTGCCACCAAACAGGACTGCCACGTGAAG
>JBLNAU010000168.1:0-2903 GCA_050259515.1 Syntrophothermus sp. | reverse complement strand
CGCTGACCGCCGCTCCTGCGCGCGTAGACGGGTGCTGCAAGTGCGTTCTCTGGGTGGCCTCCACTGCTTTTTCGTACATCCGGAATTCGGGCTCTGAAAAATCCAGGATGTCGGAGATAATGGAGATATCCAGCTCGGAGACCGGGACTTTGAAACGGATGGAGGCCTGTGCCTCCGAGGCGCCGGAGCTGGGGACATACACCCGAAAGTCTTCGACCCCCTGCGGCTCGATGGAATAGGTCTCACGCAGGATGCGGTTCATCTCGGGACGCTGGCCCGGCTCGCTCATCCCGACGTATTCCCCCTCCACGTCGATAACCACGCAGGCCCAGTTGGCCCGGCTGGCCTCCTCCACCAGGACCTGGACGGTATTCGATTTTCCGGAGCCGACCGTCCCAAAGATGCCCACATTGAGCGGCAGGAAGTTCTTGTTTTCGGTGTCGGCGCGCACTTCCACCTTTTGCTCGTCGTAGCCAGAGAGGCTGCCGATCAGCATGTTGCCGTCGATCGACAGCAGCCTTCTCAGCCGGTCGGGCGGGAAGATGAAGATCTCGCTCCGGGGCCGGGGGCGGGTGGGTGAGGGGGCGACGCGCTCGCCCTGGAGCAGCTGCCCCAGGATCTCGATATGGCCATAGGTGTCGTACGAGGGCGTCTCTGGCTCGGGTCCGGCCGGGATATGGAACGGGCCCTGCACGATCCGCCCCAGAAACTCGATGTCCTGCTGCGTGTCCTGGATGCCGACATACATCTCGCGCCGGAAGTGGTTGCGCTGGTCCGCCGAGATCACGGCCTCCAGGGTGGTGTTGTCTGCCGAGCCTCCGTCGAAATTCACATAGCCCAGCGTCAGGCCGGGAGTGGTGGGCTGGATGGCCTCGTCGGGAACCGGGAGGTCCAGGTCGTCGGCCTCCGCTTCCTCCTCGCCCGCCTGCGACTTCGCAGCCTCGGCGCGCTCCAGCCTCTCTTCCTGGGGAAGGGCTTCTTCCAGACCGGGCTCCTGGAGGCCGTCGGGTTCCGTCCCGCCCTCCAGCACCTCCGTACCTTCGAGCGGTTCTTCCGCTCCTTCGGCGCTCACCGGCTCCGGGCCATCCCCCTCCGGCCCGGAGACTTCCACCTGCTCGAGCATGTCTTCTTCTTCTTGTTGAACTGCCAGGTTATCGTCGGCCATTCTCCACCTTGATCGTTCATCCATTCTCACGTCGATTGGATGAGAGTATTGTATATCCTGTCTGAAGCATTTATATGACCGTTTCACAGCCAATTAGTTACAGCCCGCTGTTCAGACAAGCACATTCTGCGGCATAGGTGCTGCTTCTGGATCTCCATAAAATACTCATATGTTCTTCAAAACTTCCGCAGCCTCGGCCGCTATAATCCACCCAATCTTAGAAATGGAGAAACCAAGTGATTCGAAACAACCTTTACCGTCTCGCGATCGCGATCAGCATCCTTGCCCTGGCGGCCTGTGCACCGGCCATCCCGGTCACCGGCTCCACCGCCAGCCCGGCCCTGACCGCCGCGCCCAGGACCGCCAGCAGCACCGATACAAATCCAACGGCCAGCACCGGGGCCGGTACAGCTTCCAACCTGGCCTGCGGCGGGGGAGCTTCGTCGGCCAGCGTCACGCCTTCCCTGACCGAGGGGCCCTATTACAAAGCCGGCTCCCCGGAACAGGCGGACCTGTACCAGGATGGCATGCCGGGCACCAAGCTGGTCGTCACCGGCTACGTCTACGATACGAACTGTAAGCCGGTCGCCAATGCCTGGCTCGACTTCTGGCAGGCGGATGCTAATGGGAATTATGACAACCAGGGCTATACCCTGCGCGGGCACCAGTTCACCGATGCCAGCGGCCGCTTCCAATTGACCACGGTGGTCCCTGGACTGTACCCGGGCCGCACCGAGCACATTCACGTCAAGGTGCAGGCGCCGAACGGACAGGTCATCACCTCCCAGTTGTTCTTCCCCGGCGTCACGCAAAATGACGCGGACGGCATTTACAACGCCGGCCTGCTGCTCTCCATCACCCAGACGAGCGATGGCCCGCAGGGGCAATACAACTTCGTCGTGCCTGCTTCGTAGATGTCCCGGGTCGACCCCGGGAGTGTTCCATTTCCCCGAGTGAGACAGGGGGAATGAAACTCCCGGGGTCTTTTTCATTTCGTCCAAAGTCGCAGTACAATCCCATGCGGAGCCAGGTCTATGAAAAAAACATTGCGGAACGTTGGGATGGTCGTACTGGGCCTTCTGGGGGCCTGTATCCTTTTGAGTATCGTGCTCAGCCTGTCAGGGGGACATTTCTCGGTCACCCTGCCGGTGAAGCACAGGAGCGAGTTCACAGGCGGGAACATCTCCCAATATCCCGGCAGGCTCGAAGCCCACGGCAGCCAGCTCGTGGATGCGAATGGAGAGGCTGTCCTGCTCAAGGGGTTGATGCCGCCTGGCCCGGCGCGCTTAAGATCGGACGGGGACTTCGGCCAAAAGCTCATCGCGGAGATGGCAGGCACCGGGGCCAATGTCATCCGCATCCCGGTCCACCCGGAAAACTGGGTCCGTGACCCGGATTATCTCTGGCGATATCTCGATCCCATCGTCGCCTGGGCCGGGGAAGCGGACCTGTATGTGATCGTAGACTGGCACTATATCGGCAATGTCGCAACCGGCGCCGGGCAGCAAATGCCCGATCTGGAGGAGAAGCCGATGGACCTGACCCTGGCGTTCTGGCGATCCACGGCCCGTTACTTCAGGGAGACTCCGAATGTGATCTTCGAGATCTTCAATGAGCCGCAAAGCATCGCGGCCGCGGAATGGCACAGCAGCGCGACCGCGATCGTCCGCGCGATCCGCGAACAGGGGGCGGACCAGCTTGTGATCGTGGGCGGACTGGAGTACGGGAAGGATCTCTC
>JBLNAU010000167.1:0-11101 GCA_050259515.1 Syntrophothermus sp. | reverse complement strand
GGAGGACCTTTAACTATTGGCATAACCATCATGCGGCGAGTTTACGATTTACCATTAGCTCTCGGACCGAAGACCCTCCGCTGTGAAGAAAAATGCTGGCAACTACATCAAGGTCGCCTGTGTCGGCACCGAGGCCCTGCAGATATCTGAAGGCATCCTGCATTGCGTTCACTGACTCGTCTCTAAATCGATATTCGAGCATATCAAACACCGTGGGCTGTACCAACCAGTCGCCAAATGCTCGTTCAAGCAGCCCGGCTGCATCTTCGTCATTTGTAATTGCGACCGCCAACGCCGGTGCAAGCCGGTAGAGCGCAGCGCCCAATTCATGGCCGTCGGTGCCTTCGGTCTCCGTACCTAGATAACCATGGCGGAAGCGCTTCATTGTTGCAATCTGCTCGTCGATCAGCCCATTACCGGTTCCCGCCGAGCCCGCACGTGCCAGTTCCGCCATCGACCATCGGTCTGCCAATCGACGGAACACTGAGCGGCGAATTAACACGTTAAGGGCCCCATTGCAGGGGGTATCGAGTTCGAGTAGGCTCATCACCACACCCAGGTTGCATGCCCAGGTTATCCCCCCGGACTGTCCGTTGCTCGCAAATACAAGCCCGCGTGATGCACCTCCATCGGTATCCACCACGAGAGATCCCGAGTCGCCCGGCATGGCTGCAATTTCCCGCTCATTCGAGCGGATCGAGAAGACACTGTCCGTCCCGCCAATCTTGACGCGATCTCCATTCGACATGGTAACGATGACCGTCGTTTCGACTTGCTCGACAGTACCGTCACGAAGCTGCGACCGATACCCACGGCGCACCACCTTCAGACCCTCATACGGCGGCAACACGACAAAAGGGTGCACTCCTGCAACATCCACAATATCGAACTGAGCGGCAACATTCCCGTTGAGAGAGACGATACCTGCGTCCACCTCTCCAGCCCATTTGTAACCGGATGCACCGAGAGGGGCAGAGAATATCGGGTACACCCGCTTAGTAAATCCGATGCTGGGTCCGCCGGCCGGCTGGAACACGGTCGCATTTGCCGGCACAAGCATTGGGCTTGAAGGGTTTGTCAGTACATGGTTATTGGTGAGAAGGACTACGCTCTGGTCACGGCGATCATACATCACTGCGCCTGCTGTACCGGTTCCTCCCAGGGCAGTTTGGATCTGGCTGCCGCCGCGCATGGGGCGGTACTGTGCGTTATCGACGGCGACAAACCGAGGGATGCCAACTTCGATAACATCGGTTCGAACCTCGGTATCGTCCATCCATACAGTTTCGGGAATCAGCTCGTGTGGCTCCAATGCTTCTCGAGGCAGTTTATGCGACACATATACAACAACTGCTGGCTCATCCGTAGTGACGCCAGATTTTTTTCGTGTGCCCGCACCCACTCCAACCACATTCGCGTGGGTTAGAAGCGTATCGGTGTGCAGACGGGTGGCGGCTCGAACGTTAAGCGGTGTCTCATGCATAATGGCTCACTCCTCTCTGATTTACCTCGTGCCAGATATCCTTACGTTGTACATCCCATTCCTGACGCATGTCTTTTTCCTCCCTCTTTGAAATCTTTTTGGTGTACCACCAATAGCGCCTTCCCTCGGTCTTTAATCGAATAAAATTCCTATCATAAATATAAAAGTCAGGAAGGAATAGTTAGACAAAAATAAAAAGCGCTTCCGGATTCCTATCTATCCGAGAACCGCCTAATAAAGCTCAGAAGCCAATTCAGGTGTCGGCTGCAGACTTAATAAATATCATAGGTTATTTGATTTGGTGAGTCAACATTAGGAATAAAATCACAAGCAGTCGAATGCAACCCTCTCTGTCTAGAAGGCTGTTTGCGGTTCCTGACAAAGTTTTTCCTTAATAAGCAGCCCTTAGATAAAATAGGGGCTCAGGAGAATGTTTTATGAATATTCAAAAATTGGAACTTTTAGCGGTGGACCTGCAAGCCCAGGAAAATTTCTATGCCAATGTCCTGGAATTACCGGTTGAATTTCTGTCATCTGGATTGCTTGTTCGGGCTGGAGAAACAGCGCTTTTCTTTTCACAGGCACCCTCTACTTTCGGGGGTGCCTATCATTTTGCATTCAACATCCCCGAAAATCAATATCCGGCCGCCAGGAAATGGATCGCGAGCCGC
Source organism: Syntrophothermus sp. (assembly GCA_050259515.1). Taxonomy (GTDB): domain Bacteria; phylum Chloroflexota; class Anaerolineae; order Anaerolineales; family Villigracilaceae; genus Defluviilinea. The sequence continues at coordinate 8,947 of JBLNAU010000167.1, read as the reverse complement.
ATTGCACTATTACAGGATAGGAATGGAAGGGAGGACTTCAACTCACAAAGCTGGAATTCCGATTCACTCTATTTTCTGGACGCGGCCGGGAATATCCTTGAATTCATTGCCAGGCATACGCTACAGAACTCGGCCAGCGGAGACTTCGACAGCCGCCAGATCCTCAACGTCAGCGAGATCGGATTGCCATCCGAAAATGTGATCGAGTTCGCAGACGAGCTTTGTACGCGCCTGGGAGTATCCGTATACAGGCAGGAGCCCAGTGAGACGTTTACGCCGGTGGGGGATGAGAATGGATTGCTAATTCTTCCGGCCAGGGACCGTATCTGGATGCCGGACTCGGGGGTCCCGGCCAGGCTGCTGCCGATCAAAGTATGGGGAACCGCAAATGGGAGAGAGTGGCAGATCAGCGGCGTCCCGTATCAGGTACGTATTTGAGCCTTACACGCTTTCTTCTATCAACTCATACGAGGGTTCGACAAGTGAAGCTTCCTCCTGTGCCGCCATACTGGTGCTGACGAACAGGTTAACGGTTTTATAAAAGGTCCCGTTGAGCTCCTCATACGTGAAGGGACGCGGCGGCTGGTGGAAGGGATAAAGGAGCGGCAGGGCACTGAGATTGGCAAAATGGTCATGCGCAATGCTCAACGTGGTGTCGAAGCGCAAAAGCGGGTCATGGACCGACATGGCAAAATAACAGGGAGTTTGATGCTTGGCAGGCGCCACTTCGAACTCGGTTGTCAGGATCTCATGCAGCTGGGCATTCAGCACTTCTATGGTGCCCGGCCGGGTGGCGAGAAGCTTTGTCTCGAGAGGAATGGTATCCTCCAGCCGCCCCAGCCGCTGTAAAAATCGTACGACCCCGGTGACCGTCTGCCTGTTGTTGATCAGTTTACAAAATCGATCCCGCAGTCCGGGTTGATCCATGAGCCAGTTAAATCCGTGCATCAGGGAAAAGCGGAATTTCGACCACGGAATGGCGCGGTGGTCCAGGCAGGGTGCGATCAGGAACATGCGGTCGATCCTCCGGGAGAGGAGCTTGAACGTCCGCATGGCCAGAATGCCTCCAAAGGAAAAACCCATCAAATTGAAATGGTCGAACCCCAGGGCATCCGCCAGCTGCCCCACCATTTCAGCCACCCTTTGACTGGAAAACCCCTCGTGAAACGGAGTGGACTGTCCGTGCCCGGGCAGCTCAAAGAAAAGCACCCGGAACCATTGGCCCATGAACTGTGTCAGCGTCAGCCAGTTCTCCAGCTCGGAGATGGTGGCTGGGACAATGATCAGTGGATCACCCTGGCCTGTCTCCAAAACATGCAGGCGTGTGAGCGGAAGGTCGATGAAGTATGTTTTGTGGGCAGGTGGTTGGGTGTTGAGCATTGCGATTTCCTTCGGTTGTACACAGTATTGTATTTTCAGGTTGCCACAATCAGCGAGGAAAGTGCCGACAAGTGCCAGTTTTACCGACAGGACCTGAAAGTCTCCCAGGTCACTAGAACTCGATGGAAACGGGAGTACCTCCTCCAAGGATTGTGTCACTCACGGTGGTTGAACCAAGGGCAGAGGAGTGAATACAATTGAAAATGTCGCTCGAAATATACAACTGCCGCGTTTTTTTGACCAGATACGCTCGTTAAATCTTGGATCGAAACTTGATTAGGCGAAGGCTCGTGCTCCTGCTCGATTGAATCAGACGCTCTCACTCACCGGATGCCGATCATCCTTTCGCTTGGGATAAACAGCCTGTCTTTGCTCGATCAACTGATGATATAACTTTTCATGTGCTTCGAGCGTAAAGCGATTGTCATGCTGCTGGGCCAATGCCAGGCTGGCTTTGCCCATTTGAGCCGCCTGGTTTCGATCCTGCAGGAGAATACCCATTCCATGGCTGAGACCTTGAATATCACCTGGCTCAGCCAGGAAGCCGTTGACATCCTCGTGGACGATCTCTGGGATGCAGGATGCACGAACGGCCACGATGGGAAGTCCGCTGGCCGCGGCCTCCAGCAGAACGAGACCCTGTGTTTCCATTTCAGAGGCGGTGATAAAAAGATGGGCAATTCGGTAAATCTCCGGCAAACCCTGCGGGGTCGAGATAAACCCGGTAAAGTGAACCCGCTCTGCGATTCCCAGCTCTTCACACATCTTCATCAGGGAAGGCTTCCGGACTCCATCCCCCACAATGAGCAAATGCGCATGATTCCCAACCAGGACGGGTGCAGCAGCCTGGATGACCCTCTCAACATATTTATCAGGATCCAGCCGGCCCACATGGAGCAGAATGGGACCATCCACGGGCAGGTTCCACTTTTGGCGAATGGTCGCATCATCGTCCTCAGAGCGACGCGGGTGGAAGGTTCGTAGATCGATCCCATTACTAATTGTATTTACCGTGCGGCCGATGATTTTTCTAACTTGAATGGAGGTGGTTTCGGTGGGGGAGATCAAGGCGGTGAACTTTTTGGAATACCAGCGTCCATAACTCCAGAGAAGTTTTTCCAGCGCGGTCTGCAGGAAGCTCGGCAGATGAAGGATGGCGGTCGTCGGGATCTGATGAACGGTGATCAGCGTTGGTACGTTCATTTCTCCGGCGTACCGGATGGCAGGCAGGCTGATCGGCAGAGGCTCATGGGAATGGATGGCCTCCGGCTTGAACTCCTGAAGCGCGTTGGTCACCGAATGTCGCGAGTATGGAGTGAACCGCTGGCCCACGCGCTGTGGATTGTGCACGGACCTCAGACGCAGGATCGTCAGGTTTCCCTTCTTAAGCTGATAGGTTCGACTGGTATCACTGGCTGCAATGACAAGCACCTGATGCCCCGCGGCCGCCATGCCTTTTGCCAGATGTTCAACAACCATGGCTGCGCCACTGATCATCGGTGGATAGGATTGGGTAAGATAGGCAATTCTCATTTTGACTCTTCCTGGACTGCCTGATGTATAGAAGCAGGAAGCTTATTCAGCAGACAGCGTAGTAATTCCTGAGTTTCATACGGAATCGGCTTGCAAGCTGTTTCGCCATTCCGGGGTCCAGGCGCATTCCATCCGGACCTTGAATTTATCACGGAACGGATCTGATCCGCTCTGCCATTTCTGTGGGCCGATATCGTATGCTGACAGAAAACTCCAGCAGGAGGATGAGCCTGCGCGCAGGTCCCGGCCCTGGGTTTCTGTTTTGGAATTTAAGGTTCCTTTGGGGAAGAGTGGCGTTAGGCTCAAAAGCAGCTTCCATCCCAAGTATAGCGCTTGTCATGACCATCAGTGTAACCATTTTTGAAGATTAGGAACCGGGATCGCTTGCTCAATGCTTTTTCAGTCTATCCCCCAATCAAGATCTGTTGATCCTCAACAGGCCCGGCGAAGTTCTGCCACGAATTCACCAACCGATGCAAATCGTTCCTCCGGTTTTTTGGCCAGGGCTTTAAGCAGAGCCTGGGCAGCAGCACCCGGCAGATCGATGTGGATGCGCGGGTCGGGAGGCGGCTCTTCCAGGTGCGAGCGGATCATCGCCCAGGTATTGTTGCGCTCAAAGAGCTTGTGACCGGTCAGCAGTTGATAGATCATCACAGCAAAGCTGTAGAGGTCGGCCCGGCGATCCAGCTCTTCGGTGCCGTGGGCCTGCTCGGGGGAGATGTAATCGGCCGTACCCAGCACATCTCCGCTGGCGGTGAGCATGGTGTTCCCGGTGACGAAGCGGGCAATGCCGAAGTCCATCAGAATGGCGCGGCGGGTGCGGCCGTTGATGGCGGCGGTCATCGGTTCAAGAATAACATTGGAAGGCTTGAGATCGCGGTGGATGATGCCCTGGTCATGAGCATAGTCGAGGGCGGAGGCGAGGTCTTCGAGCAGGGGCAGGCTTTCTTCCAGAGTGAGCCGCTCCCGCTCCTTCATCACCTGGGACAATGTCTCACCGGTCAGATACTCCATGACGATATAAGGCAGCCCGCTCTGCTCGCCGTAATCGTAAATGTTGATGATGTTCGGGTGGCGAAGCCGGGCCATCAGTTCTGCTTCACGGGCAAAACGCTTGTTGAAAGCCGGGTCGTCTTTGAAATAGACGGACAGGGTCTTGATGGCCACCACACGGTTCAACGATGGATGGCGGGCCTTGTAGATCTCTCCCATGCCGCCGCGGGCGATCAGCTCCAGGCCAGTGTATCCACCGACCGTTGTGACCACCTGGGATGGCAGCTGGGAGGCCTTTTCGAGCCTGGCATTGATCCGCTGTACATCATTTAAGTCCACCTCAATGCCAAATAGTTTCCGGTTGATAAAATTCCGTAGAACTTTGAGCGCCGGGTTGAACAGGCTGAAGACGGAAGCTGTTGCAGCTACGATCCCAATCGTTGGGGGATGATCCTGGTTGGTGACCATCCTGAACAGGGTCTGCAGACCGAATAGAATGATCCCAAAGACGGCTGCAAGAAAGACAGCCAGTAAACCGTAGATCAAGGATTGGTTGATCACCAGCTCAATATCGTACAACCGGTACCGCAGAATGGAGAACACCATGGCGGCGGGCACGCCAAGCTGGGCCAGCACCGAGAGGGTCTGGGTGGTCATATCCATGATCAGGCTCAGGCCGGCGGGCGGATGGGTCTGGTCGAAAAAATTCAGGAAGATGTTACAGCCCAGGCCAACCACCACGGCGACCGCGATACTGAAGACCACCCACTTCAATTGCTCGCGCTTGATCGGGTTGTCGGAATGATAGTAACGATAGAGCAGGGCATAGATCCCGCTGGATAAGGCGGCCAGCTCTGCAAACAAATAAACTGTAAATCCATTTCCCTGCCAGTTGAACAGGTTGAACGGGAAGGATCTCCAGAAGACGGAAACCATCAGCCAGAGAAACCACAGGCTGGCCGCGTATTTCATCCACTGTTGCGGGAACTTTCCATCCGGGATGGTATAGCAGGTGAGTATCTGGCTGACCAGGATCATGCTCATCATCAGGTGGACCGGCGTAAAGGAGCCGATCACCTTTGAAGAGAGGAAAAGCGGCTGGAAGGCGTTCGCTCCGGTTCCGATCAAGGTGAAGGCGGCCAGCAGCGCCACCCATTCCTCAGACTTGAACCGGAAAATAATCAGACCTGCAACCGTACAGCCAATCATCAACAGGATCGCCAGCGCAGTCTGGTACGTGGCATAAAACGTGACCGACATGCCCAGCGAATGCAGGGTCGATAGCGTTTCGGGGCTGACCGTGTCTACAAGCTCGTTGTAATAGGGGGGAATGCCAAGCAGGAAAAGAACAATCATCGCCAGGGACAGGAACACGAACCCGCCTCGCGCGACCGAGAGGCTGATCCCGTTCAGGCGCAGATTCGTCCCAGTACTGGTCGTCGGTGACATACCAGTAATCATAACACCCGACTCTTCAGATGGATTTCAATTGGAAATGGCTGCAGCCTTGCGCAGACCGGCCTCCGGGTACCTTCGCAAGGCTGCATGATTCCCCATGAAGAAGGCTGCTATGGCACTACACCCGCCAGGGGACCCTGTGGATCGATCACTTCCTTTAACTGATCATAGGGCACAAGAACCTGCATCGGCCCGGAGGCACCCGGGGCCACCTGATAGGTATCGAATGTGATCAGCAACCCATCCGGGGTGATGTTCCAGTTGCGATAATTTTCGGGTGTGGGCTTGGCTCCGTCGGCGAACGGACCTTCAAACCCTGGCTGCTTGCTGAGCTCTGTGATGCAGGAGTTGGCGATGACTTCCAGGTAGTTGGAATTGGGAAGAAACAGGTCGCCCAGCGCCAGCTCCCGACCCTGGCCCAGGTCATAGTTCAGGGTGATGCTGTACAGGCCGGGGTGGGCCGCGCCGTCGGAATAAAAATGGAAATCAAATTTGAAGCTCCACAGATCGCCGATCTGTGAGACCAGCTTGTAGGTCGCGTCCAGCGTGCTCCCATTGAAAACTGTTGTAATCTGCAGGAAATTTTCCCGCCAGGCATCGACCTCCTTTTTGACGAGCTCATTGAGCCGCTGGTTGAAAGTCGTTACGCGCGGGTCATCGCTGCCGGTCAGCTGGGGCGTCTGGGCGGTCAGTGTGAAGGGCGGATTTGGGTTGGTCTCGCCAAGAGGCTGTGAGACAACGGTCACCTGCTGGCTGAGCAAGGGGGAAGAGGTCCCCGTCGCCGGGACAGGAGAGGGCATGACGGTGGCCGTCGGAGATAACACAGCTGCAGACACATTGCAGGCCAGGATGCCCAGCAATAGGATATTGATCGACAGGAGAACAGGGAAATGTAAAATGTTTTTTTTCATGATGTGTACTTCCTTCACGGGTAGGCAAACTCCAGTTGATAGCCTGTACTTGTTTTTGTGATCGCAACGACATGACTGATATGGAGCCAGTTGTCCTGATCCAGCTCTCCTGGGAAAGCCATCCAATCGGTGGGAATCTGGATCAGCTTGACTGAAAAATTGACCACTCGCATAAAATCTCCCCTGGGTTGAAGGGCTTCGGTGTATTCTCTGGGGTCGTCATAAATCCTATCTATGCTATATCCGGCAATTCGACAGGAGGGAGACATGCTTGTCTGTTTGTATCCTCGCAGCCAGATTTTGACCAGCTCATAAACGATCTCATTCTCTGAGATATCATTGCCATCGCTGACCGGCAGAACGGCATAAGGCGGCTTGCACTCATCGCCGCTGCCGCCATCCGGATTGTACGGTAAACGGATACTCGTGGGAGACGGGTTGGGGACGCGTGTGACTGCCATCGTCACTGCGGGTGGAGAAACGGTCTGTGTCCATTGCGGGATGGATGGACCTGCCGTGGCAGGGATAGAATTACATCCCAGCAGAGATATTCCAAGTAAAAACAATAAGAGCGTAGTTTTCATATCCAATGAGAGTATCAAAACGTGATCCGTTTTGATCCTGTTCCATGGAAAAGGGATGCGGCACCGGAATGTAGGGTACCTGTTTTGTTAACGTCTGATCCTGCCATTAAGTTTCCAAGCCAGGTCGGCTGGATGGGAATTGTATCGAAAGACACTTTGACCTATACTCTTAGAATCATGAAAATAATAATTACGCATCGTCCGGCTCAGCTTGCGATCTTCCTGCTCCTGGCTTTTCTTTGTTATGAAGCGCATCAACTGACGCGTCATATTACGGGGGCACTCCTGTGCGGCGGTTTTGGAAGTATGACATTTACGGTTACGATCACCAGGCAGCCATGTTTTCCTCCCGCCTGGGTCGTACTTTCCGGGCCGCTGTTAACCTATGGCCTTGCCTATGCGGGGATGTTCCTTCTGCGTTCCTCCAGGTACAGGCTGTTCGCCTATGCCCTGATCTTTGCCAGCTTTTCCCATCTGCGCTTCATCCAAACGCTGACCGGGCGCGGCGACGAGCTGATCCTTGCCATGCAATGGGTTGGAATATCCAGCCGGGCAGCTGTGGCCGCGATCGTTTTTCTGATCGGCCTGCCGCCGGTCCTTGCCGCCTACCGGAGGATCGCCAACAGGCGGCGCACGCTTGTTTTTGCCGGTTCCTGGCTGCTCCCGCTTCCCGTTCTATTTATGCTGCTTTTCGGAAATGCTTTCCTTTATGGCCCAAATGGAGATCAGATCAACGGCATATCCATACTGGGGATAGCCTGGGTCGTACTGGTGGTTGACCTGCTGGCGGTGGCGCTTTTTATCAAGCTGGGACTTCCGCTCCTACGCGCCCCGGGAGAGAGCGGGGAGAATAGGCTCGAGCCCGGACTATAAAAAAGGAGACTCGATTGAAAATCGCAATCCTTGCAGATATTCATGGGAATACCATTGCGCTGGATAAGGTTCTCCAGGATATCGACACCAACGGCGGTGTGGATGAATACTGGCTGCTGGGCGATTTCGCTGCGATCGGCTATGACCCGCTTGGCGTGCTGCAGCGGATCACACAGCTCCCCAATGCCCGCTATATTCGCGGCAATACGGACCGGTATCTCGGCACGGGAGAATTGCCGTGGCGGACGTTCGATGAGGTGGTCCACGATCCCGTGCTGGCCAGGACCTATGTCGAAGTGGCAACCAGCTTTGCCTGGACCACGGGCGCGGTTGGATCCACCGGCTGGCTGCCCTGGCTCCGTGGATTACCCCTGGAGATTCATCTTACCCTTCCGGACGGATCAAGAGTGCTCAGCGTGCATGCCTCACCGGGTACGGATGATGGCATGGGAATCCACATCCATACGACCGATGATGAGCTCTGTGCACTCTTGGGGAAGGCAGATGTGGACCTTGTTCTGGTGGGGCACACCCATCTGCCTTTCGATCGAATGTCTGGAAATATCCGAGTGTTCAACCCGGGGAGTGTCAGCAATCCTTTTCCGCCGGATCTGCGAGCCTGTTATGCAGTTTTGCATGCAGGAGTGGATGGTTATGAAATCGAACACAGACGTGTCGAATATGACAGGCAGGCTGTGATCGAAGCTGTCAGGGAGGTGAACCATCCGGCCGTTGACTATATTGAGCGGTTCATGAGGGGAGAGAACAGGAAGGACTGGATGAAATAAGACCAGATTGGCGAAACAGGAAGCTGTCTTTTACAGGGTTGAAGTAGATGAGGATTTGCCCTATACTAAATATAGCGGTAATAATAAAAGTCCTTTGCTCTGCCTCATAGAAGATCATCCACATTTGACATCACCCTCCTGTATTTTATGAACGCTGCTTCACCATCAGACGAGGAAGACTTTCAGCGAGAACTTAACGCGCTTCGTTCTCTTTTGGAGGAAAACCTTAAAAGAGCGGACCCGGATCCTTTTTTGGGTACACAACTGCAGTTCTGGTTGGAAAGCGCACGGTTCCTGGAAAAATACATAGAGGTGTGGTATTTTGTGGGAAACCTCAATAAGCGTGATGAAGCCAGGGAAAAATTGCGCAGAGTCCTGTATATATTGCTGGAAGTGTTTATTAAATTGAGCAACGACTCCGGGGAAT
>JBLNAU010000166.1:0-5042 GCA_050259515.1 Syntrophothermus sp. | reverse complement strand
AGGTTACGGCCCTCTTTGACAAACTGGCCAATCAGGCTGACGTTCTGTTCCTTTTCCGGCTCAATGCCCGTGATGCCGACCGCGAATGCTCCTTCACGGTTCGTCACCAGCCCGCCGGTATTGATCCGCTGCGTGGCGGCTTCCGTCAGGGCATTTGCCTCTGCAGCTTTGATCACCGCCTGAGGATCGGCCAGCGGCAAAAGGGGAGTGGACTCCGCCTGGTCGCGGTATCCATCGGCATGGACCTGGATGTTGCCGCCCAGGACTTTCACAGCGTTCCCATAAATGGCATCGGTAAAGCCGTTCATCAGCCCGTCGTAGAACATCATCAGGGCCAGTGTCAGCGACATGGCCAGCACGATGATGATCGTCCGGCGGCGATGTCGCCAGATGTTGCGCCAAGAGAGGCGCAGGTAAAATTTCATTCGTAAACTCCTTTCATTGCTACGTTGTTTTCGATATCTATAAGCAGAACAAACAAGCCGCTCGTTGCCGAAGGTGCAGGTGTTCTATCTGCCACACCTGCAAGGGAGAGCGGCGCACCTGCGTGACAAGTATTTCTATGGGTTGGGGGAACCGGGGATACCGGCTTCTTCAGCGACCGCTTTGTTATCACTGGGCGGCGCGTCATCCGCTGGAAACCAGACCTTTAGGGCTTCAGTATCCATAAGATGGATGGATCCTTTCGGGGCACCCAAAATACGCTCCATCGCATCGTTGTAGGCAATCACCATCATTTCAGCTCGCTGCAAGGCATTCTCCTGCATTGTTTCCTCGGAGAGGAGCATGCGAGCAAACGCATCTCCCAAAGGCTGGACAAGATTGATGATCACATCGCTTACATATTCCGGGTAGAGAACATTAAATGTGCCTTCCCTGACTCCCTGATCGACGATCTCATTGAACAAAGGTGTAACGTGTTCGACCATCGTGGCAAGCATCTTCTGGCGGGCAAGGGCGTTCTCGTCGGAATACCAGACCTTCAGCAGCTCCATCATCAGAGTCTTTTCAGCCGTTTTCCAGCGCACGGCCGTGTCGAAATAGCTCTGGAGCTTTTCGAGGGCTGTCAGGTCTGGAGCCTGTACGGTGGAGAGCAGCATTGGCTCGATTTGCGAGACCACCATCCGCTCGACCAGGGCATCCAGCACGTCTGCTTTCGAGGCGAAGTAATGGTAAAAGGCGCCCTTGGATATTTGCAACTCATCCAGAATGTCCTGAATCGTCATTTTGTCGTAGCCTTTTGAATACACAAGTTTTAGGGCTACATCCAGGATTTCATTGCGTTTAGTTTCGTATTCTTCCTTTTTAAGAACCCGTACCAATTTTTCACCTGTTTTTTTCTTCATAAACCGACCGTCGGTTTATTTTTATAGATGATATTCCTTTCTATCAGGTTTTGTCAAGACAAAAATTAACAAAAAAGGTCAACATAGGATCAAGATAATCATGGAGATGTGACAATCAACGCCTCCTGCCCAACCGGAGTTTGCGGAGGCTTCATCAACCAGATTCCGCCCTATAAAGTGTAATAAAGCAGACGGTGAGCCCGATTGGCTGCTTCGATCGAACCGGCCAGACGAAGCATAAAGCGATAAAACCAACTTAACCGATCGAGGTCCATTTCCTGGGAAAAATACCATTCCTGGATAAGATGGATGCCCGTTGCCCACTGCTCGATCTGATGCGGATCATCGATGCCCCACTGAATCGTTGCACCGGTCTTTTGCAGGGATGGATGGGCCCCGACGCGGTCGGCAGTTAATTTGCTGAAGGCATCGAAGGCAAATTCGCAGCCGGGGAACTTTTGATGCAGGGCCAGGATCAGGGCTTTTACCTCGCTCTCTTGCAAATACATCAACAGTCCTTCCGCCACTACGAATACCGGTCTGCCATCCGAAGAGACTTGGTCCAACCAGGATAGATCTGTGACCGAGGAGGAGATCATGTGATAGGTCTCCGTCTCGGCATAGAATTTGCGGCGGAGTGCAATCACATCCGGCATATCCAGATCGAACCATTGGGTCCCTGATCGCTCCACACGCTCGCAGCGGCTGTCCAATCCACACCCGAGATGCAGGATCAAAGCATCAGGATGGATTTTGATGAACCGGCGGGTATAGGCATCCAGCTGCTTGGCCCGGATGCGCAGCGTGACGGCGGTCTTTTCGGGGGTCTTGAGCCGGTCGAAATCATAGTCGACGGCTGCCAGGATCTGCCTGGCTTTCTCATCGTTGAAGAGTGGATTCTCCTGCGCCTTGGAATAGAGGGGGATGAGCAGAGTTTCCTGCTCCCTGGTTAATGAAATCTTTTCTTTTACGTTCATGAGGCACAGCTCCTTCCAGCATCAATGATGTTCATCCTGGTGTAGGCGACCTTAAAAGCGATAACGCAGCATCAGACCCATGTTTTTCAGCGCCGGGATCACGGCCAGGACTCGCAGGGTCGTTCGCAGGCCTGAAGACATCTTCCGGATATTGGGAAAATCCGGGTCCATAACGCTCAGGTTTGTGACCAGCTTGAGGCGTGGATCCCACTGCTCGAGCTCATAAGGGTCGCTGATTCCCCACCACATGCGGGCGCCGGTCGCGCTGATGCCGACATTCGTTTTCTGCATCTTCAAGTAAAGTTTGCTGATGGCATCGAACATGATCTCGCCGCCCGGAAAACGATCCACCACGCGCTTGACCAGGGACCGCACTTCCTCTTCCTTCAGATAATACATCAAGCCCTCGGCGACGATCAACGCGGGACGATCGGCCGGAACCTGCTCCAACCAGCCTGTATCCGTGACCGATGAACCGATCATGCTGTAGCCTGGCCGTTCTGGGAACAGGCGCCTTCGTAAATCGATTATTTCAGGATAATCCACATCAAACCACAAAACATCCGGCGAAGGGTCGATGCGATATACGCGACTGTCGAGTCCACATCCCAGGTGCAGCACACTTGACCTGGGATGGCGGGCGAGGAGTTCCTCCACCCACTGGTCGAATACCTTTGCCCGGGCGGCGATGGCGAGAATATCGTTCCATTTGACACGCAGATTCTCAAAGTCATAATCGATGCGGCGGACAGCTTCCTTGGCAGCCGGATCGCGCAGAATCGGATCCTGTGCGTCTGTTTCCAATGCCCGTCCATACAGGGTGACGAGCATGGTTTCCTTCTCTTTCGTAAAGTGAACCTTTTCGGTTTGCATTTGAATCTCTTTTACCTGTTAAGTTTCCTTGACCGTTTTTGCCATTCCAGTAATGCCTTTTGGTAAAGCTGTACCAGAAAATCAGCCCAATCTGCCATTTCCTGCATGCGATCGCGGGCTGAATCTTCAGCTGGCAGGGCGTTCAACCCCTGCTGGACGAGTCTTCTCAAGGCGCTGATTCCCTGGATCTCGACCAGCAGCGTTTTTTCCAGGCCCGTCTCCGGGAAAACAAAATAAGTGGTCCGGTCGCCGGGGAAGGCAACTTTTTCCGCCAGGCCGCTGGTCAGCAGGATGCGGAAATTTGTGGATACACTGGCGCGGCTCACCTTGAGGATGGACGCGATCCGTTCCGCCGAGAGCGGCTCATGGGCGATCAGCAAAAGTCCCAGGATGCGGCCGCCAATGCGCGGGATGCCATAACTCTCGAAATACATGCCCATGCTTTCGATAAAGCTGGCCAGTTCGGGGTCCAGTTTCTTGAATTTGTCCGTGGGGGCAGACGTGCTCTTTTTCATGGTTCAGGCTCCAGGAGAGGGAGTCTACTCATTTTAGTAATTTCAGTCAATACTAAAATTACTAAAATGAGGACTTGAGGAAGAAATACTGACCCGGGTATGACGATTTACATTTCTTCTTCACCTGGAGTCGGCTGCTTCCTTGCGAAGCCAAATCTCCCCCATATGGTTTTTAGCACAAGTCCCGCCCGCCAGAACGCGACGGCTGCCATCCCATGCGCCAGCACTGCGAACAACGGAGGGGTCTGGTTCGTGTAGTATATCCAACATTCGCGGGTGGTGCCCCACAGCTCGAGATAATAACCAAGTCCCGTGCCAGCAACAAAGATCAGCCATGCCGTGCGGTAGTCCGGGGGAGTCAGGATCAAAATGATACACAATCCAACCGCCAGCCGGGTAAAGGATTTATCAAAAGTTGGGGCTACAAATATCAGCATCAGAGCCAAAAACGCTGCAAAAGTCAGCCAGTAAAGGAAATTGAAAATCCTTTCCCTTTCGTGTTCCTTGGTGAACTTAGTGGTTAAAAAATTCAGCCCCCACGTGATCCGGTCAATGGAAAGGGACGCGATCGGCCAGGCCGGGATGATCCACAGCGGCGGGCGCTCGGCGGTGTAGTAATGCCACAAATTGGTCTGCGTGCCCCACGATTCGATCGCCAGTCCGCCGCAAATTCCGACGAAAATGATCAACAGGTCCGTTTTCAGATTTGCCCGGCTGATGATCGTCAGGGACATGAAACCAAAAATGCCCAGCAGCAGCCAGTCGATATAGAGCCACCAGGCACCGGTCCAATCCACATATGCCAGGTATTCCTGCGCCAGCGGCCACCAGAGGTACACGATCAGGAAGATGGTCACCAAAAAACCGCCCAGTAGGATGCTGCTGTCGCGGGTCCAGAGCTTTTTGGCGCTTCGGAGGGAGGACATGAGCGGCATTATAGCAAGGATTGCCCGTGCACTTCTAAACTTAAAAAATCACAAATAGGTTACAAGTCACCTTGCTTTTTTGTCAGCCATCTTCTAAAATGGATAGGCTTTGGGGTATTTTACCGGCAACGGTTTGTTTGTAAGTTGATACATTGGAGGTGGACGCCGCTCTCAAAACCAAAACTTATCCATGACCCAGGCCTTGCTGGCGTCTTGTCACATAAATGAAAACTATTAGAGGAGAAGTAGGATGTATCAACGTTTGTTCAAAGTATTCTCTTTGGTGTTAATTTTGGCACTGATGGTAATGTCACTGCCTTTGCATACCGCACAGGCGGTTTCCACTTCGGTGGTGATCAGCCAGGTATATGGGGGAGCCGGTTGCGGAAATGCCGGATGTTCTAC
>JBLNAU010000165.1:0-5090 GCA_050259515.1 Syntrophothermus sp. | reverse complement strand
GCAGGAGCAGTCATGAAGCAGGGAATCAGCCAAACACAGACCGGATTACCCAAACTTGCCGCGCCAGCTCAGCGTGCGCTTGCCACTGCTGGAGTACGGAGCCTGAAAGATCTAACAAAGTATCGGGAGGTGGAAGTCAGGCGATGGCATGGCATCGGGCCGAACGCCCTGAAACAACTTCAAAATGCGCTGAAGGAACAGGGATTATCTTTTCGGCAGGAATAGAAAGTCAGGAATTCACATGGCATATTATTTGGTACATGCAAAACCGGTGGAGGAGCTGCTATCCGAGCTTCGCCAGCGACTCGACCGAGGTGAGATACGCGTGATGCACCCATTTGGAGAGGCACTCCAGTACAGCCTTGAAAACGCCCGCATGCAGGCAAATGGGGTGGCGATCTGGGAGGAGGAAGATTATTGCTCACCACCTCTCGCCCAGGAACGTGCTGCCATACTTGATAAATATTTCAGGGAATTAAATGTGGAGCGTGTGGAAAAGAATAAAGGCTGGAAACAGATCGAATCCTTGCCCGGGATCTGGGCAGGTCGTTAAATTACAGAACAATCCATCCGCCGCGCAGACCTTCGCGAACGGCTTCGGTGCGGTTCGTTACATTCAATTTTGTATAAATCGAAGAGACATGGAATTTCACGGTATGCTCACTGATCCCCAGCATCACCGCGATCTGTTTATTGGCCAGACCCCTCGAAAGCAGGCCCAACACTTCCGATTCTCTCTCGGTGAGCGGCCCCTGTGCCAGGGGTCCGCTTTCGGATTCAAACAATAGTGTGGATGTACCAACGACCAACCCCTGTGAGAGCGCATGGACGGCCGCGCTCAACTCATCGGCTGACGCATCGGTGGGCAGGACGCCCCAGGCACGGGAGGAACGCCTCAGCTCACGGACGTTGAGCGGGTCATCGCTCAGGAGCAGGATCGCGGCTGACGGCGAGTCGCCCCGTTCATTTCCCATGAGGGAAACGTGGGAAGCCGACGTGATGACCACGTCGGCTTCGAAATTGTCCTCAAGCGAATCATTCACCACCTTGACAGTTCTGTCCGACGAGAGCAGGGCACGCAATCCCGCGCGCATTGCCGGTGATGAGACGTCAAGGAGGATCCGGATCATTTCCTTTCCCCTACCATTACACTGACAGTTTCCGGACGTCCCCCGCGCAGCACTTCAACTGCAATGGATTTACCGACCGTATCGCTGTTAAGCGCAGAGAACAGGTCGTCTGCATCGCCAACCGGCTGGCCGCTGATCGCCACGAGAATATCGCCGACGAGAAGGCCGGCGCGTTCGGCAGGTCCCGCTTCCTCCAGCCACAAAACAAGCAAACCATGGGCTTGATCACGCCGGAGTGCCTGCCTCCCTGCTTCACCAATTTCCACCGGCTGGGTGCGCACACCCAGATAGCCGCGTTTCACGGTTCCATGGGCCGCCAGAGCTTCGGCGACACGCCACGCCATCTTGACCGGAAGGGTCAGGGAGGAGCCGCGGGTCAGCCCGGAGGTATTGAGGCCCAGCACCTCACCTTCGGTATTGATCAATGGCCCGCCGGAAAAGCCAGGGTAGGGTGTCGTTTCAGATTGAATGAACTCATCGAGCATGCCGCCGCGGGAGGTACGGGCAGGACCATTCATGGCTGTGACAATTCCCCAGGACGCCTGGATGCCCGCGCTGCTGGGACGTCCCAGCGCCAGGACAAGCTGTCCAACTTTCACCGAGTCAGAGGTTTGAGCCGGTGCTAAAACTTTTTCGGAAAGACGCAAAACAGCCAGGTCCGAACCCGGATCCCTTCCTGCAATGGTTGCCACATGAGCGGCTCCGCTGGCAAGAAGGACTTTGATCTCATCCTCCCGGGTTACAACATGGTCTGCGGTCAGGACGAGGTCATCCGCGAATGCGATCCCGCTTGCCGGGTAGCGCTTGCGTGCATCCACCAGGACGGTGCTCGCTCCACCCTTCTCCACCGCAGCAGTTAATCCATTCGAAAAATCCGTAAGTGATGTTGCCATTTATATCTCCTTATTATCATAACATACCCATTCCGCACGTAGCGCGGTGTAATACAGTCAGTCTATCCCAGGTGTCCAATAAGCACATCAGGAGGATGGGCAGTCTCGTTACTAGTCTTTTGGGGAGGTACAGCTCCACTTCTCCTTCACAAATGTTCACCTTGAAACTACCTAAGACTTTCTGAAAGCCCGGCAAAGAGTCATATAATCCCTCGTATGCGATCTTCTTTGCGTCTTAATGCAAAGGTCTTTCCCATCATTGCGCTGATCGCGTTCATCATGCAGATCGTTGACCCGTCCAGAGTCTGGGTCATTCTGTTGATTTGCATCGGTGGGACGTGGCTGGTATGCCGCTGGTGGGTACGCGGGCTCGAGCGTTCCCTGGTCTTCGAGCGTGAGATGCGCTTCGGCTGGGCCCAGGTGGGCGACCGGCTCGAAGAGCGCTTCACCCTGACCAACTCCTTTATGCTGCCTGCCACCTGGGTAACCTTGCAGGATTATTCCACCCTGCCAGATCACTATGCTTCTGTGGCGACAGGCGTGGAAGGCTCGAGCAGATCTCAATGGAAGGTCAGCACCAAGTGCACGCGGCGGGGTGTGTATACCCTGGGTGGGACCAGTCTGGAGACCGGTGACCCATTCGGCATCTATACCCTCACGTTTGAGGACCCCACTTCTTCCACCCTGGCTGTGATGCCACCGGTGGTTTCCCTGCCAAAATTTCAGATCGCTTCAGGCGGCTGGGCCGGCGAGGGGAAGTCCAGCCCTCGCTCGCTGCAGGAGACGATCAACGCCTCCCATACGCGTGAGATGGCTCCCCACGATCCCATGCGCTGGATCCATTGGAAGAGCACCGCCCGCTATAACAAGTTCTATGTCCGCCAGTTCGAGGGAACTCCTGCGGGGGACTGGTGGCTCCTGCTCGATCTGGACCGGGAAACGCTATTGGGATCCGGCTGGGAATCGACCGAGGAGCACAGTGTCGTTCTGGCCGCATCGCTTGCTTCACAGGGATTGAATGAGGAGCATCCCGTTGGCCTGGCTGTAAATGGAGGCGCCCCCTCCTGGACGGTCCCCCGCAGAAACGAGTATCAGCAACGCGCCATCTTGAAGGCGCTGGCCGTCGCATCCCCATCCGATCTGGGACTTCATGAGTATCTCGACCGCATCGGACCTTCCCTGGGCAGTCACTGCAGTCTTTTGATTATGACTGCCAATCCCAGCCCGGAATGGACCGAATCTATGGTGCCGTTGATGTGGCGCGGAATCCAGCCAACAGTCTTCCTTCTCGATCCGATTTCCTTTGGCGGAACGTCAGACTCAAAGGCTCTCAATGATGTACTGCAGATGATGGGCATTCTGTGCCATATCATTCCCAGGGACCTGCTCGACAAACGTCAGATCTGGCCGGGCCAGGAAGGCGAATGGGAGTGGCGCATCTCAGGGACAGGCAAGGCAGTTGCGGTCAAGGCGCCCACCGCAGACTGGCGGAGGCTGGAATGAGTCCCAGTTTCGCTCGGAAATTGCTCAGTACGGACGTCCTGGGTCCGCTGCTGGTCATATTCGCCATCCAGATGCTGACCTATGGCATTTCCTCCTCCCTGCTTGGCTCGGATACAAATTCACTCTTCCTCATCTGCCTGATTGCGGCAGCGATCGGCTGGATTCTTAGTGCAACAAGGAGGAAGGTCGTTTCTGCCTCGTTCGTGATCGTCCAGCTGGGCCTGGTCGGGATATGGATGATGGGCGCGAGGCTCTTTCCGCCACTTCTCGACCTGGCTCAATCCATCACAGTCCTCATTCCTCGAATTGTCCCTGCAATACGCCAAAAAATCCCATTGGATACCAGCCTTGTTCAGAACGAATGGATGCTGGTGGTCCAGTCTTCGTCCGCACTTGCAGCGCGCTGGCAAACCTGGCTGGCAGGGCTGGACGCAAGCGTTAAGGTTGACGATGTGTTGATCCGCAGCATGATCTGGTCGTTTGTGATGTGGTGTCTCGGCGCATGGACGGGCTGGTTCGCAGCCCGGCGGAATGCCATGCTCGCACTGCTGCCAGGGATCGGGCTGCTGGCACTAGTCGTCTCCTATAGCGAATATAGATCCTATACACTTTGGGTGGTCGTCATTCTCATGCTACTGCTGATGGGGATATGGAATGTTAAAAACCATACCATCCTTTGGGAACGGCACCGGGTCGATTACTCCGAAAGTATCGTATACGACAATACACAGGCAATTGTATTGCTCGCTTTTTTTATCGGGGCCCTGGCATTTTCCATGCCATCCATTTCCTGGCAAAATATTCGGGACGCCATCCGTGAATACAATAAAAACCAGGCCGCCGAGGTGCTGGGTGTTCGGGAACAGACACTGCCTGCAAAGCAACCTTCCTTTCAAAAACCGGCATTGCCTCGTGAACATCTTTTAACAGAGGGGTTTGCCCAATCGAAGCAACTGGTGATGACCATTCAAACCGGTGAATTACCGCCGGCTCCGAACACATCCCTTCCCCTGGATGCGCCAACCCACTACTGGCGAAGCACCATGTACGACAAATACCTGGGCACCGGCTGGGTCACCAGCAGCTCGATTCCTCAGAGGTACAGGGCGAACACAGCTCTCATCCCGGGTCTTTTGGATGATTACCAGCCGCTGCACATCGTTGTGGATCTCCAGCAGCCGGAGGGAAGGTTATTCTGGAGCGGACTGCTCTACAGCGCCACGGTTCCATACCGCGTGGATTGGCGGGTGCGGCCTGATTCGGATCTATTCGCCGACCAGACGGCTTTGCTTCAGGCGGATATGTTTGCCGTGGCGACCGGAGCGACCTCCTACGAAGCCGAGAGCTATATTCCACGCGTGACAGTGGAACAGCTTCGCGCGGCATCGCCTGAGTACCCCCTGGAGATTCGCAGGCGTTATCTCCAGTTACCGGACGAATTACCGGCCCGCGTCCGCACTCTGGCCAAGGAGATTACTTCAGGCGTCGATAACCCATACGATAAGGCCAAAGCGATCGAGAGTTATTTACGAAACAATTATCCCTACGACCTGCAAATTCCCGC
>JBLNAU010000164.1:0-2669 GCA_050259515.1 Syntrophothermus sp. | reverse complement strand
GTGGTGAATAGCTTAAGGACCATTTGCAGGGAGCTGCGTCCTCCGTCACTTTCGCCGTTTGGTCTGGAAGTGGCGATCCGCGATCACGTGGAAAAATTCCGCGATCAGAATATGCATATTAATGTCAATCTGGATTTGATGCCGGATAAGCAGATTCTATCTGACAGCCTGCGACTGACCTTGTTCCGCATCTACCAGCAGGCCATCCAAAATGTGGCTCGTCATGCCCAGGCCAGCGAAATTCATATCCGTTTTCGCTGGGATGACAAAACAGTAGTCCTGGACGTGGAGGATAACGGCCGGGGCTTTGAAGTGCCGAAGCATTGGATGGAGCTGGTGCGGGAAGAACATTTTGGTCTTCTTGGTATCGCCGAGCGCGTGGAGAGCATTCGGGGCAAGCTGGAGATCGTGTCAGCACCAGGTGCCGGAACCCTGGTTCGGGCGATCATACCGTACGCATGAAATGAAAACTGAGGTAATTGGTAAATGGAAAAAATTAGAATTATGCTTGCGGACGATCATCCCGTCGCGCGCGCAGGCATACGAAAGTTCCTTAACAAGGCAACCGATATTGAAGTGATTGCCGAAGCTGCAGACGGAAACCAGGCACTCGAGCTAACCAAGCAACTTGTACCGGACGTCCTGTTACTGGATATTGAGCTGCCTGGAATAAAGGGGATGGAGGTCGCCCGGGAACTCCAGGCCATTGGCTGCCCGACCAAGATCCTGGTTCTCAGCACCTACGACGATAAACAGTTCATCTTTGGCCTGCTCGGAAACGGGGCCGCCGGGTACCTGACCAAGGAGGAGGTGCCGGAGACAATCGTGGAGGCCGTCCGTGGCGTTGCCCGGGGCGAGAAAGGCTGGGTCAGCCGCCGCGTTGCTGCCATTATGTCTGCCTGGACCCAGATGGACGAGGTTTCCAGCAAAAGCCTGACACCGCGCGAGCTCGATGTGCTGAAATGGGTGGTCAAAGGCAAGACCAACCAGGAAATTGGCATGGAACTGGGTATCAGCCAGAAAACGGTCGAAAAGCACCTGGAATCCGTTTTTGCCAAGCTTAAAGTGACTTCACGGGTAGAGGCTGCCGTACTTGCCGTACAGGAAAAGTGGGTTTAACTGTAACCTTTCATAGGCAAATCCCTTATTGTTTCCGCTTTTCAAAACAGGTATAAAACAAAAATCGTATAATACTCAACAACATGGAACCGCATTGATGACCGGGTTGTCTGGCCTGGTCATTTGTGCAATGAGCGGTGTGCAATGGAACTTAAAAAAACAATCCGAGTCATTCTGGCCGACGATCATGACCTGGTCCGACGTGGTATCCGCAGGATCCTGGAGAAAGCCTCCAATATCCTGGTGATCGGTGAAGCGGGTACAGGCGCAGGAGCACTTCAGCTGGTGCGTGACCTTAAGCCGGATGTACTCATGCTTGATATCGAAATGCCGGATATGAAAGGCACCCAGGTGGCGAGGGAGCTGCGCCAGAACCAGATACCTGTGTCCATTATCGTGTTAAGTGCCTGTGATGACGATCACTTTATTGAGGAAACGCTTCGAGCAGGGGTGGATGGTTATCTTGCCAAGAGCGAGCCGCCTGCAAAAATACGTGAAGCCATTTTTCAAGTGTCTGAAAAACGCGCAGTCTTTATGCCGCTGTTGCTGATCGTGCTACCCAGATTGGGCTGGGCTTTGTTTGAGACGTTCAACAGTCTGTATATGGGTGCAAACTATTTTTAATGGGGGAAGAGGAATAGGGGGAGCCAGCTTTTTGCGTATACCCAACCATCGAGCGGATTAATTTCCGCTTTTTGATTCTCCCCTAAGAAATCCGCACCTTTTTTCCATCCCCTGTGTTTCCACATAAAATCGTTATCTAAGCCTAGTTCCCTGGATGGGGGAAGGAGGACCTGGAAAACCATATACAAGCGTGTCTGTTCTGTAGTCTCAGCGTTGGTTAACTTTCTAAAAGGAGAATTACGAACATGGCTGATAAGAGTCAAGCGCACGACAAACAGGTCCTGCACAAGTTGGGGTATGCACAGGAGCTTTCCCGCCGCATGAGCGGCTTCTCGAATTTCGCAATTTCGTTCTCGATCATTTGTATTCTGGCAGGCGGTATCTCCGCCTTTGCGGCTGCTTTTAACGCGCTCGGGTCGGGCGGCGCGTTCATGATCTGGCTGGTAGGCGGCTTGCTCGCCCTGAGCGTCGCCTTTGGCATGGGGCAGATCGCTTCCTCCTTCCCCACGGCGGGGGGTCTGTATCACTGGAGTTCCCACCTCGGCGGAAAAATGTGGGGCTGGGCTACGGCCTGGTTTAACCTGATCGGTTTGATCTGTGTGGTGTCCTCCGTAGACGTGTTGCTGTATTCGGTGTTTTTCAAAGGCATTTTGATGACCGATACGCTGAAGGTGGATACATCCACGTGGGGGTACTGGCACCAGTTCATTTTCGTTGCCATCGTGTTAATCACGCAGGCGCTCCTCAATCATTATGGCATCGAAATCACAACCAAAGTCACAGACTTTAGCGGTTATTTGATTTTTGCTCTCACCATCATCCTCATCATCGGCTTATTTGCATTTAGCCCGGTGAAATTAGACATCTCCCGTTTGTGGACATTCACGAATTTCACGGGTGACCCGGGAGGCGCAGTAATTCCATTC